>DATLTN010000024.1 GCA_035533595.1 Acidimicrobiales bacterium | reverse complement strand
GCCGCCTACGGCGGCGGCCCGACGGGCCCTGTCCACACCACTCGCGCAGAAAGTGATCCCCCGTCATGCTGAACCCGGATGAACCGCTCCTCAGGGTGCGAGGCCTTTACAAGAGCTTCGGCCCCGTGCAGGCGCTGACCGACGTGAGCCTCGACCTGCCTGCCGGCACCGTGACCGCCCTGTGCGGCGATAACGGAGCCGGGAAATCGGTGCTCATCAAGTGCATCGCCGGTACCCATGAGTCCGATCGTGGCCAGATCTTCTTCGAGGGCCGCCCGGTGCGGATCCGTTCCGCCCGCGAGGCTGCGGCGCTTGGGATCGAGACCGTTTACCAGGACCTGGCGCTCGCCGACAACCTCGACATTGTCCAGAACATGTTCCTCGGACGCGAGCGGCTCCGCTTCGGCCTGCTCGACGAGAACGAGATGGAGCACCTTGCCGCGCAGACGCTCGCGGGGCTGAAGGTCACCACCGTCCAGTCGATCCGCCAGCCGGTGGGTTCCCTTTCGGGTGGACAGCGTCAGTCGGTCGCGGTCGCCAAGGCGGTGATGTGGAACTCCAAGCTCGTCATTATGGACGAGCCCACCGCGGCGCTCGGCGTGACCCAGACCGAAATGGTTCTCGATCTCGTCAGTCGGCTGCGGGACCGAGGATTGGCGGTCGCGCTGATCTCGCACAACCTGAACGATGTGTTCGAGGTCGCGGACCGTATCGCCGTCCTCTATCTCGGCCGGATGGTGCTCGAGGCGAGCATCGCCGACTTCACCCGCCAACAGGTCATCGAGTACATGACCACCGGCCGGCTCGGGACGACCGAGGCCGCGCAGCGCCGAGAGGAGGTGGCCGGCCGTGACGCACGTTGACAGCGAACCCCTGGAGCAGCGAGCCCCGTCGGGTGAGGCAGCCGCAGCGGTGGCACTGACGGAGGACCCGACCGCGGCGCCGACGAGCGCGCTCCTGCTTCCCCCTGAGATCACCGCCCAGACCCTCGGCGAATATCTGCGCGCACAGGCGGTCCGAGTGCGCAGTGGCGAGAGCGGCATGTTGCCGGTGTTCGTCGCGCTGGCCGCCATCGTGATCGTCTTCCAGACGATCAGTCCCGGCCACGTCTTCCTCTCGGCGGGCAACGTCGTCAACCTGTTCCAGCAGAGCGCTGTCTTCATGGTTCTCGCGATGGCGGAGATCTTCGCTCTGCTGCTCGGCGAGATCGACCTCTCGATCGGCTACGTCGGTCCTCTCGGAGCGACGATCGCCGTTCAGCTGGTGCAACCGAGCACCGCGAACTGGCCGTGGTACGCGGCGATTGCCGTGGCGCTGTTGTGCTGTGCAGCAATCGGGGCAATCCAGGGCCTGTTGATCGCGCGCCTTCGCCTCCCGTCGTTCATCGTGACGCTCGGTGGCCTGCTCGTCTTCAACGGCGTGCTACTGATCGTCCTTGGCTTCGGGCCCTTCTCGGGATATCCAAGCCTGACCGGAGCGAAGCCGAACCTACGAGCGCTCTACAACCTCATGTGGGGTCACATCGGCCCGACCGCGGGGTGGGCAGTGCTCGGGATCCTCGCTCTCGTGCTGGGCGCGGCCATGTACCGCCGGGATGCCCGTCGGCGGCGGAGCGGCCTCGTGGCACTGCCCGTCGCGGTCACGCTCCTAAAGATCGGCCTCCTCGCCGCGATTGGCGTCGGCGTCGTCTGGGTCTGCAATCTCAACCGCGCCGTCGTCGGGACCATCCGTGGCGTGCCGTGGGCGATCTTCATTGTCCTCGGGGTGCTCGGCCTCTGGACCTTTGTCCTCCAGCGGACCCGTTTTGGACGGTATGTCTACGCGATCGGTGGGAACCCCGAGGCGGCCCGCCGAGCGGGCATCAGCGTTGAGAACATCCGTACCCTCTCGTTCGTTCTGTGCTCGGTCACCGGGGGCATTGCGGGGCTGCTCTACGCGTCCTATCTCGGCGGCATGTCGAACAACGTGAACGGTGGCCAGCTCGTGCTGTACGCCGTGGCGGCGGCCGTCATCGGCGGCACCTCCCTGTTCGGCGGCCGCGGTAAGGCAGCACACGGCGTGCTCGGCGGCCTCGTGATCGGCGGTATCTACAACGGGATGTATCTCCTCGGCCTGAAGGTCGAGTGGGAGTTCATTGTGACGGGCCTGGTCCTCACGGCAGCCGTGACGATCGACGCGCTGTCGCGCCGTCACAGCCGGCTAAGCGCCTCGGGCCGGGGCTGACCAAGCGCTTTGGAGAGTCCCGCATGGCCACCGACCGGTCCGATCGAACTCATCTCGTGACGTTCGGCCCTACGCCCCCGACCCCTCGTCGGGAAGAGTCCCGGTGAGGAGCCGGCGGGCAGAACGCCGCGGTGGAACCGGTAGAGGAGTGCAGCGATGACGACGGGGATGACAGTGATGATCACGACCGGTGCGGTGGCTGCGGTTGTCGCCGTGCTGGCGCTTGTGGTGCCGCCTCGCGGCGTCACAGGCGTGCCGGCCGAGGGGCGCCTGGAGGCGGGGCACCGCCGTCGGGCGCGTCGATGACCGCCGCCCCGGTGAGCCGGGAGTCCGCTCGCCGGCGAAGCATGCCGCCCCGAGAGTGCGCCGGGAAGCTGCGGACGAGGGTGCTGGGTCCAGACGTCGCCTTACGCTGATGCCACGAGAATTCCTGAGCAGGCCCTCCGGCCATGTTCCGGCGGTCGTTCGCGTCTGCTCCGGTGATTGAGGGATCTTCTCGGTCCGGCCGACCGCCATTTCGCTTGCTCGTCCGTTTTTGACCCGGTTGTGGGCGTGGCGAAGCCGGGCGGTGCCGATCCTTTGATTTGGTGGCGCTCAGGTGATGAGCGCGATCCGTCTGTAGGCGGACAGCAGGGCCTCGGCGTCGGGCCAGCCGTCGAGCACGCGCACGATCTCGCGACGCGCGGATCGGACGAGGCGTCCCGGAGCGTGGAAGAAGCTCCACCGGACCGTCTTCGGTCGTGCGGCGGCGAGTGACCCATCGAGGCAGAGGAGGTCGAATCCGACGGAACAAACCCGAACAGCGAGGGCTCTCTGCGCAGGTACTCGATGTCCGCGCAGCTCTCCCCACCGCCGGCGATCACCGCCATCAGCTGGACGAGCACCTTGCCGCGATCGTGCAGCGCGAACCGTTCGGACCGTTTCGGGATCGCCGACGAGAGCACAGCTCCGAGCCGCAAACGATCGGCAAAGGCACAAAGAGCGTGGAGCCCGACGTTTGCGACGACACCGCTCCCACCGGGTTCCACGATCACGGGACGCGCGCTGGTAGTTTCCATCTCGGAAGTGGCCCTTCTTGTGGTGTAACTGGTTTCTCGACAACTCCAGTTTCCCCTGCAAGGAGGGTCTTTCCGCGGATGCGCGCCGGTCAGCTCACGAGGCCCCGTGAAAGATCACGGCTAGTGCCCCCGGCAGGACTCGAACCTGCGACACGCGGTTTAGGAAACCGCTGCTCTTTCCCCTGAGCTACGAGGGCTGGAAGCTGCAGAATTCGTTCAGGAAAACCCTGTCCAGGTGCAGCTTTAGCCTTGAACATCAGTCTACGGGTCGGGCCTTGGACGATCCGGGCCCTGGCGAGCGCCGCGATCGGGGATCGACCGATGCCGGGGCGCGCCCTAACCGCCCGTCTGGGCGTCGAAGGTCAGGCTGCTGCCAGGGTGCCCGGCGGCTGCTGGCGTCGCAGCTCCGGTGCCCGGGCCTTCGCGTTCCGAGTTCGGCAAGCAGCTCGGGAAGGGGCTGTTTGAGTTCCGCCTTCGGCACGACGAGAAGGAGATTCTGAACAGGGTCCGCCCCGACCTTGCCGAGAAGATTGAAGCTGCTACCGGCGACGACAAGATCTTGCTCAGGGTGTTCTGCTACGCCTACGGCGACAAAATCATCCTGCTGATAGCGGGGTACGACAAGGCGGCCGACGACTCGAAGCGTCGACAGGACCGTGAAATCAAGGCAGGCAAGAAGGAACTCGCACGCTTCCGTTCCCTGCACCCTGAAACGGCCTCGTGGCAGAAACGCGGTCCGCGTGGCGTTCTACTCGAGGGGAGCTTCATCACCTACTGGAAGAGCCGTAAGAAGCGGTACGGTTCGCGCGAACCCCACCCAGGACACGCTCGCGAGATTGCTCCGTCCACTCGGCCTGGTGCTCGCGGCCGTCACCCCGAGCGCCGAACCAGTCGCGGGTTAACACCTTCATGCTCTTGAGCCTGTCTGTCCAGGTCGCCCGCCGTTGCTCATCGATCTCTAGCGTCACTGGTCAGCTCGCCAATTCGGGCCATGGAGTTCGAACTCACGCGAGGATCGCCGGAGCTGGAGCCGGATCTCCCGCCGCTACGGCGCCAGTTGGGCTGGGACGTCGACGAGGATGAGGCGATCGTCCGATTCCGCTAGCCGCTCGAGGCCGGGTGCGTATCCGTTCTTCGACATGAGCACGATCTTCAGCTCGCCGGAAACCTTGAATCCGGCTTGCCGGAGCGCTGGGATCTTGAATTCATCCAGCTCCTTGACCACGTCGGCGCGCATTGCTCCTGCACGCCACTTTGCCTCTCCGACGACGTTCACTCTGGAGCGGGCAGCCCCCACGATGTCGATTTCCTCACTCGTGCGCTCTCCGCTCTTCCTGAGTGAGTCGAGCGAGCGGCCCCACCAGCGACCGACTGTCGTCGCTACCGGCCCGAGATGCATGCGCGTCCACCGACGCGCCCAGTCCTCGAAGACGATCGAGACAAGTTGCGAAAGCGCCGGCGCGACTTCGGAGTCGAACAGGTCAAATGGCGGAAGCCCGCTCTCAAGCGAATCCTGGAAGGGATAGACGAACCGGAACCAGAAGGCAAAAAACGGATCCGTCAAACGCCAGTGGCCCGACTTCGAGCCGGCGAGTGCGCCGAACGGATTCTCTCGCTCCACGAGCCCAACGTCATGAAGGGTGCTGAGATAGTTCGTGACCTCGCTGAGTTTGCTTTGCATGGCGGCGGCAATTTCTGCCGTCTCCTTGGCGCCGCCCGCCAGGATTTCGAGGATCGAGAAGTACGTCCCGGACTGGATGAGTTCCTGCTCAATGGAAGTGCGCACCTCGTTGAAGAGCGGAGCATTCTGGTCAAGAATCCGGCGGCAAATGGTCGTTCGGAGGTCACCGTCACCAAGCAGCGAGAGGTACCTCGGCATGCCGCCGCTGATGGCGTAACGCTCAAAGCGCCCGATGGGCTCGAGCGTGGTTAGAAACGCGGTCGCCTTCTCGTACTCGAGCGGGCGGAGAACGAGCGGGGTGAGGCGGCCGTACATCGGGTTCTTCTCTTGCTGGAGGGAAGTCATCACGGCGGTCGTCGATCCGCTGAGGACGAGTTTCAAGAGCGAGTGGTCGCGCTCGTCTTCCAACACTGCGGCGATGGCGCTGAGCACTCGATCCGTGTCGGTTTTTGAGCGCGGTAGGAGATATGGGAACTCGTCGATGACCGCGAGGATGCGTCGGTCTCGCGCGGAACGCAGGAGCACGCGAAACAGGGTGGGGACGTCGGGGATGTCGGGGCGGATGCCAAGGGCGCCTTCGAGCTGTTCAGCGAAGTCCTTGAGCTGCTTTCCCGCTGCCGCCTTGCGCGCGACGAGGATGATGGCGGGCTTGCCATGCGCGAAGCGTCGAAAGAGCCACGACTTCCCGGTCCGGCGGCGACCGTGCAGGTTGATGGGGAGCTCCTGTGCACCCCCCCACCACTCGTCCAGCCGGGCGAGATGCTCCTCGCGATCGATGAAGCTCGCCACGGGGGGCCACTCAAAGATCCCGACGTCGGTCATGGTGTTCCTTATATTCCGGATTATTATCAGCCGGGGTATTGCGAACTTCCCCGGCTCACTGGGAACCCGCAACCACCCCGGCACTCTATAGGCTAGATTATAATAAGTTAGAATATAAGATGGCCGCATCGGGAGCAGGTCCGATCGCTCGACGAAAATTCCTCGACCTCACGACTGGACGGCGTCGGCGGGTCGCTGCCAGGTGGCTGGCCAGAGGGCGCAGCGGGGCTCAGAAATCACCTCCGGCTCGCCGGGAGAGCAGTAACTCGAAGGTGCGAGGGCCCTACTCCGTAGTTCCTCTTCTTCGGCGCCCCTCGCGCGGCGGCCACGCCCAATGGCCGTGGGGGGGCGTGGTGGGGAAAGATCGGACCCGATGCCCGACACCGGCGAGCTCACCGCGACCAGCCCCGCGGTGGCGCGGGGGTCCCCCGGCTCGGAGCGCCCGCTGTTCGGTTGGGTCGTCCTCCTCCTCGGCCTGCTGAGCGGGCTCGCCTACTGCTCCTGGCCACTGGGCTCGGTCGTCAACCCCGCGCTCGCCTCGTCGGGCCTCGCGAGCGACCTCGGGTCGCACGGTCAGCCCTATTCCTGGCTCTTCTCGCTCCTCGACTGCGTCACCGGCGCGGCCACCGTGCTGGCGAGCGGCCTGCTCCTCGCCCGCAGACGCGACGGCGACCGCCCGCCGCCCGTCGCGCTCGCCGCCTACGCCCTGTTCGGCCTGCTCACGGCGGTCGATTCGCTGCTCCCGATCGGCTGTGGGGAGAGCGACCTCACCGGCTGCGGCGCCGACCTCTCACGGCCGAACGTGGACGACGTCCTCACCGGCCTCGCCGTGTTCGCCCTCTTCGTCGCCGCGCTCTCGGCGCTGCGGCGAGCGGCCGCAGCGGGGCCGCCGCCGACGCTGCTCATCGGGGGGGCGCTCGTCCTCGCCTGGAGCGGGACCGGCCTCGTCTTCCTCGCCAACCACTTCTCGACGCGCCCCGCGGTGACCCTGCAGCACCTCTTCCTCACGCTGTCGAGCGTCCTCAGCTTCGCCGTTCCGGCGCTGCTCGTCGCGGCGCGGCGCGCTCGCTCACCGGGCTGAGGCGACCTCGGCGGGGCGGCCGCTACCGGCGATCGCGATCGCCCCGCAGACGACCGCGGCGAAGCCCGCGCAGCGCACAGCCAGCGCAGCCGTGCCCGCCGGGGCCTCGCCGAAGAGGGCGGCGCCGGCGGCGATCGGGATCGCGTTGGTGCACAGCGCCGAGAGGCCGGCGCTCGCCAGCAGCCCGGTGCGCTGATAGCTGAGCTGCAGGGCCACGAAGCCGAGCGCCGCGCAGCCGAGGAAGAGCGGGACGAGGAGCGGCCGGCCGAGGACGGCCGCCTTGGTGGCGACGTCGCCGGCGCCGTAGCTGAGCCCCGAGCCGGCGCCGAGCACGACCCCCCGCCAGCCCTGCGGCGCGAGCGCGAGCGCGAGCGCGAATGCCACCAGGCAGCAGGCGACGAGGACGACGACGGTGGCGACGCTCGGGGCATGCTCGTTGCCCTCGCGCAACGTGGTGAGCACCATCACGAGACCGGCCGCGGCCGCGAGCGCGCCGAACCGCTCGCCGCGGCCACCGCCCGCGGCACCCCGCCGCCGCACGGCGAGCACGAGGAGGGCGATGGCCGCGGCGTTGGCGGCCTGCACGAGCGAGAGGGGCGCGAGCGCGAGCGCCGCGATGTAGAGCCCCCACCCGACCCAGCTCGCGAGGTAGCCGAGGAGCCAGAGGGGTGCCCCGAGGAGCTGGCGGGCGGCGGCGAGCGGATGGCGGAGGTGGAGCCGCTCGAGGTCGGCCGCCGCATGGTGCTGCCCGGCGTAGCTGGCGGCGAAGCAGGCGGCGGAGGCGAGGGCCAGCACGAGGCCGCCGGCGAGCCTCATCGCCGGGAGGGCTCGGGGCTCTCCGCCTCCTCGACGCGCCGCCAGTCCCTCCCCCGCAACAGGTCGGCGAAGGGCAGGTAGCGCTCGGCGGCCATCGCCGAGACGAGGACCCTCGGGAGGTGGCGCAGGCGCTCGACGACGAGGTAGCGGGGCTGCCAGCGCGGGCCGAAGTGGCGGTTGAACATCATCAGGTTGTCGAGCTGCAGGCCGAGGAGGCGCTTCGCGACGAGCACCAGGCGGCGGGCGACGCGGCGCAGCCCCGTTCGCCGGGCGTCCCGGTCGAGGAGGCGCGCCGCCGGGGAGAAGTTGAGGGAGAGCGCCTCGAAGCCGTGCTCCCCGGCCCAGGAGATAGCGCTCACGATGAGCGCCGCGTTGAGGCCGTTCGGCGCCTCCTCGGCGCGCGGCATCGAGGAGAGCGAGAGCGAGGAGCTGGCCGGGCAGACCGCGATCTCGAGGAAGCCGACGAGGACGCCGGCGCCGTCGCGTCCGATGACGAACAGGGCGTCGTCACCGTCGAGGCGGAAGAGCTCGTCGAGCTCCATCACGAAGCCCTTCCGCTTCGCGCCGCCGAGCCAGCGCTCCTCGAGCGCCGAGAGCTCGCCCCGCTCGGCCTCCCCGAGCTCGCCGGCGGTGAGGATCTCGATCCGGTAGCCCTTGCGCTCGAGGCGGTGCACGGCCTGGCGTACGCTCTTCATCTCCCCGCCCCCGAGCGAAAAGCCGGCGGTCCCGACGATTGCCTCGTCGCCGTGGTAGAGGGGCCGCAGGCCGGCGGCCCGGTAGGTGTCGAGGAGGCGGTCGCTCGCGCCGAGCAGCGCGAAGCGCCAGCCGTGCGCCGCGCACATCGCGCGGAAGGCGGCGATCGCGGCCGCCGCCTCGCTCGGCGGCCCGATCGGGTCGCCGGAGACGAGCGCCACGCCGCGCACGACCCGGTAGGCGATGAGCGTGCTCGCCGAGCCGGCGGCGTCTGGCCCCTCGGGATGCAGGTAGAGGGCCTTGTCGCGTCGCAGCGTGAAGGGGGCGAGCGTGTCGCCGCCGAAGGTGGCGACGAGCGAATGGGCGTGCTCGCGCCGCTCGGCCCCCTCGACGGGGCGGTGGTGCCAGGGGGCGAACCACGTCACCGTGCCCCAGATCACGGCGAGGGCGACGATCGCCCGCAGCGACCACGGGAACCAGGCGCCGAAGTCGTCGGGGAGCAGCGCCGAGCTCGGCGGCGCGCCGAGGACGAGGGCGTAGAGCGTGGCGTGCACCGCGGGGAGGAAGTGAACACGCAGCCCCGCGGCGGCGCGGTTGAGCATCACCGCGACGACGCCGTAGGAGAGGCCGGCGAGCGCGAGGCCCGCGGCGCGCAGCACCCCGCCGAGGCGGGTCGTGGGATCGCCGGCGAAGGGGAAGTCCTGACGACGGGTGACGAGGGCGACGAGGACGAGCGCCCCGCTCAAGAAGAAGGCGACGTTGAAGGTGTCCTTGTCGGCGGTGAGGTACGACACCACCACCGTCCCCACCCCGAGGGAGATGACGATCAGCGCCGCCGCGAAGGCAAAGGCGCGCCGGCCCCTGCGCCCGAGGCCGCGCGCCGCGAGCAGGAGCACGATGCCGATCATCACCTCGACGGTGCGCGTCACCGGGGAGGTGGAACCGGTGAGCAGGCCACCGAGGGCGTGCTCCTCGCCGCTCGAGCGCGGCAGCGTCGCCGAGAGGACTTCGATCACGCCGAGCAGGCCGACCGCGGCCGGGAGCAGGCGCGTCAGCCACTGCTCCCCGCTCGGGCGGCGCGCGATGACCGCGACGCCGAGGGCGAAGAGCACCGCGGCGACGTAGACGGGCGGCAGATCACGGGTGGTGTCGAAGGCGGCGTCGAGGGAGCTCTGGCGCACGACGAAGAGCGAGATCGCGGAGGCGATGTAGAGGAAGCCGCCGATCCCCGCCCCCACCGCGAGCGCGATCGCAAAGCCGTCGAAGCCGAGGGAGCGCGCCAGATAGCCGGCGAGGAGGCTGGCCACCGCGACCACGCCGACGAAGACGACCATCGGGACGGCGTCGTGGCCCGGGAGCTCGTCGAGGGGGAGCGCATCGGCGAACCGTGGCCCGGGCCAGCCCGCGGTGGGTGCCCGCAGCAGGTAGCACCAGCCGGCGACGGCGCCCGAGAGGGCGATGAGGCCGACCGCCATCAGCACGACGCGCGCCGGAGCGCGCAGCAGTTCAGGCATCGCGCGGCGGGAGCGGGCTCGGGGGCGGCGCACCATGCTGGAAGTAGCCCGAGGCGGCCTCGAGCGCCTCGGACATGTGCGAGCGCCACAACTTCCAGGTGTGCCGGCCGCTGTCGATCGTGAACTTCACCGAGACGTGGCGTGAGAGTAGCGACTGCGCGAAGGCGAAGCTCGACTGGTTCTTCCGGTCGTGGCCGCCGATGTAGTACCAGACGTAGGCGTCATGGGACCGCAGCCCCGCGGCGACGGCGGGCGCCTCGACCGCCGGGCTGTTGTAGGCGAGGAGCGCCCTGCGTTGGCCGAAGAACTGCGGTGCGGTGCTCGCCACGTAGTAGGGCGACCAGGCCTCGATGAGGTCGAACTCGCCGACGTGGTGGAAGCCGATGTTGAAGGCGCCGTAGCCGCCCTCGGACGGCCCGCCGAGCCCCCGCTGCGAGCCGCTGTCGATCGTGCGGTAGTGGGCCGTGACGTATGCGACGAGGTCGTGCGCGACGTAGGTCTCCCAGTCCGAGTGGGGCCGGACTGAGTTCGCCCACTCCTCGTCGGTGAAGAAGTTCGGGCTCCCGCTCGGCATCACGACGATCATCGGGCGGATCCGCCCCTCGGCGAGGAGGTCGTCGGAGGTCGTCGCGACGTCCCCGACGTTGACGAACTGCGCCGGCGAACCGGGGTCGCCGTGCAGCAGATACAGGACCGGGTAACGGGTGCCGGCGTCCGCGGCGTAGTTGGGCGGCAGGTAGAGGAGCACCTGCATGCGGCGGCCGCCGAGGGCGGGGCTCGGGACCGCGACCGTGCGCAGCGACCCCGCGTAGACCGGGACCCGCCGGTGCGCCGCCCCGCTGCCGACGGTGACGAAGCGCGCCGACACCGGAGGGGGGAAGCCTCGGTAGAGCCAGAAGGTCTGCACGTAGCGCACGAGGCCGACCGCACCGGCCGCGAGGAACACACCGCCGAGCACGATCGCCACCGAGGCGCGCACCACCTTCGGGCGGTGGCCGAGTCGCGATGAGGTGGGCGGCTCGGTCGAGTCCGCTCCCTCCTCCCCACGGTCGGCGACGAGGACAGAAGCACGCGTCACCGGCGGACCATTGTTCCTTTGCCGCCCGCGCTTTGCTGGGCGGGGTGCCCGCCAGGTCGCCGGGCGGGCTGCTCACCGGCGCGCAGATCGTACCAACGATGCCCACGCGCCCGGCCGTGTCGCGCCGGCGGGTGGGCGGGGCTCAACGGCGAAGGGGTGGCGGGGGCGTCAGCCGTGCCCGTCGCGGCGCAGCGCGATCACGCAGCAGTCGTCGCGCCGCCCTCCCGCCGGCGCGGTCGACTCGACGAGACGCCGGCAGAACTCGTCGAGGTCCTCGATGGCGCTCAGCGCGAGGGCGGCATCGGCGATGCGGCGGAAGCACTCTTCGTAGTCCTCGCCGGGCCGCTCGACGAGGCCGTCGGTGTAGGCGACGAGGAGGTCCCCGGGCTCGAGGGTGAGCGAGTACTGGGCGATGCTCGGCTCGAAGGTCGGCGCGAGGACGGTTCCACCGCCGGGGCCGAAGGTCGCCGCGCCGGCGCGCACCATGAGTGGCGGCGGGTGGCCGGCGTTCGCCACCTCGAGCGCCCCCGTCGCCGGGTCGAGCGTCGTGAGCTGCACGGTCGCGATGAGGTCGCCGTCCTCGTCGGAGTCGGGGGCGGCGAGCAGAGGGGCGAGGCGCGCGAGCGCGGTCGCCGGGTCGTGCCCCTCGCTCGTGAAGGCGAACAGGCCGTTGCGCAGCCGCGCCATCGCCGCCGCGGCCTGGACGCCGTGGCCCGAGACGTCGCCGACGACCACGGCGTAGCCGCCCCCCCGCAGTTCGAAGACGTCGTACCAGTCACCGCCCACCGAGCCCTCGCCGGAGGGCTCGAAACAGGCGCCGAAGCTGAGCCCCGGGAGGGCGGGGAAGCTGCCGGGGAGGATCGCGCGGGTGATCGTCTCCGCGAAGGCCCGGCGTTCCTGCTCGGTGCGGTGGTGGTCGAGGGCGATCGTGGCGCGCGCCGCGAGGCTGCTCGCGAGGCTGAGGTCGGCGTTGCGGTAGACGGCGCGCTCGGCGCCGCTGCCGAAGAGCATCAGCGCGTTCGCGTGCTCGTTCGCGCTGACGGGCACGCAGATGAGCGAGGAGAGGCCGAGGTGCTCGAGGAGCGCGCTCGCGCCGGGTGTCGCGTCCCCCGGTTCGGTGGTGAGGATCCATGCCTCGTTCTCGTGCGCGCCGGCGGCGAGGAGCATCTCGCGCAGCGGCCGCTCCCGGGAGTAGGCCTCCGCCTCGTCGCCGATCACCGCGCTGCGCGCCGAGGCGACGCGCTCGAAGCGCTCCCCGCGTCGGACGTAGACCATCGACCAGTCCGCGAAGCGCGGCACCGCGAGGTCGGCGAGGCGCTGCAGCAGGGCCTCGGCCGAGCTGTGCGGCGCCGACATCTCGAAGGTCGCTTCGGCGATCACCTCGCGGCGGGTCTGGGCCTCAGCGCTCACCTGGCGGAGCTCGGCACGCTCGATCGCGACCGCCGCCTGCTCGGCGACCGAGCGCAGGTAGTTCCGCTCTCCCTGGCTGAAGGGGTGGTCCTCGGTGTAACCGATCGCCATCAGCCCGTGGCGGCGGCCCTCGACGACGAGCGGGAGGCCGGCGAAGGCGTGCGTCGGCGCCGACTCGAGGATCGGCCAGCGGGCGAGCAGCTCGTCGCGGTCCTCGACGAACAGCGCCTCACCCGAGGCGAGGTTGGCCCGCGCCGGGTAGCGGTCGTCGAGGGGGATCTCCGGGAACTGCCGGGAGAGCTCGCTCCCACCGACGAGCAGCAGACGGCCGTTCTCGAGGCGCCAGATCGCGGGCTCCCCGGCGCCGCCGGTCTCGCGGAGGATGACGTCGCAGACCTCCTCGAGGTCGCGCGCGTTCGCCAGCGCGGCGGTGATCGCCTGCAGCCCGCGCAGGTACTCGGGGTCGTCGCGGTGGCCCCCCTCCGGCTTGTCGAGGCGTGTCCGCAGCGCGGACCGGACGAAGTCGTCGAGCGACTCCCCAGGCGTGAGACGGGCGCGTATCTCCTCCGTCAATCGCGGGTCCAGGTACAGCGGAAGCCGCTCCGTCACAGGAAGACCAGGTTACCGGCACTCCGCGGGGCGCTCCCGGGCGTCCCCACCGGGGAGCGCCTCGACCTCGGGGCCGAGCTCGGCGAGGAACATCGCCGTCACGACGAGCACCCCGCCGACGAGCACCGGCCAGCCGAAGGTCTCCCCGCCGAGGTAGGCGACGAGGCCGGCGAAGGCGGGCTCGAGGGTGAAGATGATCGCCGCGCGCGTCGGTGAGATGAAGGACTGCGCCCAGCTCTGCACGACGAAGGCGATCGCCGTCGCCAACAGTGCGGTGGCGACGACCCCGAACCAGGAGAGCGCGCCGCTCGGCAGCGCGAGCCCCCCGGGGAGCGCGGCGGCGGTGCAGATCACCGCGACGGTGAGGAGCTGCAGCACCGTGAGGCGGTAGAGCTCGCCGGCGCGGGCCCAGGCGCCGAGTCCGACGATCTGCAGCGCGTAGCAGAGAGCGCCGAGCACCGTGAGCAGCTCGCCGACGCCGAGCTGTGC
Organism: Acidimicrobiales bacterium; assembly: GCA_035533595.1. Taxonomy (NCBI): domain Bacteria; kingdom Bacillati; phylum Actinomycetota; class Acidimicrobiia; order Acidimicrobiales; species Acidimicrobiales bacterium. The sequence goes on along the minus strand of DATLTN010000024.1, from coordinate 127,888 downwards.
GCCCCGGAGGGACAACACCGCGAGGCCGCTCGTCGCGACCGCCACTGCGACGAGGGTGCTCGGCGCGCAGCGGTGACCGAGCAGCGGCCAGGCGAGGAGGGGGGTGAAGACGACGGCGAGGCCGGTGACGAAGCCGGAGACCGCGGCCGAGGTGTGCTCGAGGCCGAGGGTCTGGAAGACGTAGCCACCGGCGAGGAAGCCGCCGAGGAGCATCCCCCGACCGAGGAGCGGCAGGGGGAGGGCGAAAAGCGCGCGCGGCCGCAGCACGACGAGGGCGAGCGCGGCGAGGACGAAGCGCAGCGCGAGGAAGCGCATCGCCGGCATCTCGCCGATCACGTCCTTCACGAGGAGGAAGGTCGACCCCCAGGCGGCGGTGACGAGCACGAGGAGGACGACGGCGAGGCGCGTGCGGGGCGGGCCGATGGCCCCCGCCGGCGCGTCGTCGAGCTCGCTCAAGGTTCCTGCACCGATCTTTCAAAGAGGCCCGCGACGGGGGCCGGAACTACGATGAGCTTGTCGGACGCGCCGGCATCGTGCCGTTTCGCATCTCGGGGGAGCTGCGTCCGCCTCTTTGGATCCCCCAGGTCGTCCAAGGAGGGGAAGTTGTCCAAACTTCAGCTGTCCTATGTCGGCGGGGTCAATGAACGGGTCGAGCCGCTCCTGAACGCCGAGGTCGAGGCGGAGGGCATCGACATCGTGCCCACCCACTCACACCCCTCCGAGCACTTCTGGCGGCAGTTGAGCTTCGACCAGTTCGAGTTCTTCGAGATGTCGATCTCCTCCTTCCTGATCGCCCACGACCAGGGCGCGGACATGGTCGCCATCCCCGCCTTCCCGAGCCGGATGTTCATGCACTCGAACGTCCACTACCACGTCGACTCGGGGATCACCGGTCCGACCGGCCTCGCCGGCAAGCGCATCGGGGTCGGCGAGTACCAGCAGACCTCGGCGCTGTGGACGCGCGGCATCCTCGAGCATGACTTCGGCGTCTCCCAGTTCGACCTCGAGTGGTACATGGAGCGCACCGAGGAGCTCTCGCACGGCGGCGCGACCGAGTTCGTCCCCCAGGAGGGGATCAAGTTCCACCGCGTGCCCAAGGAGAAGACGCTCCGCCAGATGCTCCTCGACCACGAGATCGACCTCGGCCCGGGCGGGCGCGGCGGCCTCGGCGTCTCGGAGGGCAAGTACACGACGGGCGCGATGAACTGGAACTTCGTCGACCGGGCGACGATGCGCCCGCCGGCCACCGGGGACGCCTCCAAGGTGAAGCCGCTCTTCCCGGACCGCATCGCGGAGGGCAAGCGCTTCTTCGAGGCGCACGGCTTCATCCCCGCCAACCACTTCTTCGCGATCCGCGGCGACATCTACGAGAAGTACCCGTGGGTCGCCTTCAACCTCTACCGCGGCCTCATCGACGCGAAGACCGTGGCGGCGCGGGACCTCGTCGGGAACGTCCCCTCGGCGATGATCTTCGGCCCCGAGTACCTCGCGATGACCCGCTCGATCGTCGGCGAGGACCCCTACCCCTACGGGATGGAGAACAACCGGCCGATGCTCGAGTTCATGATCCAGATGTCCCACGAGCAGGGCTTCATCAAGGAGCGGCCGCAGGTGGAGGACCTCTTCAAGCCTGAGTTCCACCACGTCTGAGTCGCGGGCGACGCCCCTCTGACACCTCCGCGCCGGTCCAAGGCCGGGGCGGAGGTCGTCCTCAGCTCAGACCCGCTGCAGGAAGTGCCCCTCGCTCGCCGAGCGGGCGCGGCTCTCGCGGAGCTGGGTCCGGAGGTTGCCGGGGAGGTGGAACAGCGCGTCGAGGGTGAAGACCGAGCCGGTGCCGACGCACGCGCCCCCGAAGGTGTCGGTCGCGAAGTGCCAGCGCATCGCGATCACCGCCGCCGAGACAGCGGCAATGGCGCCGAGGCCGAGCACGACGGCGAGCGGCCGGAAGAGCCTCGGCGAGGCGAGCACGAAGACGGTGGCGAGCGCAGCGGCCGCGGTCACCGTCCCCGACGGGTAGGAGTAGCCGCCGAGGTAGGCGGGGCGGCCGACGAAGGGCTTGGCCACCTGCTCGGTGATCAGCACCGCGACGAGCGGTCCGACCGCGCAGGCGGCGGTGCGGGCGAGGTCCCGCCAAATCGAGGTGGCGATCGCGATGCCGATCCCGATCACCAGCGCCTCGAGCGAGCCGAGCAGGGCGATGTCGTGGAGCACGTGCGAGCCCTGGTCGGGGGGGAGCGCGTTGTAGGCGAAGGCGTCGAGGCGGTTCAGCCCCGGACGGTGCACGAAGACGAGCCCCGCGACGGTCGCCGCGCCGAGGAGCGCCACCCCGAAGGCGAGCTCCAGGCCGAGCAGGAGCGAGGTCGGGCCGGGTCGGTCCGCATGCCGCATTACCTGAGGTTACGGGGCGGCGGCGCGGCCGCGGCGGCGCGGCTCAACCGGAGACGTTCGGGCCCACGCGGTCGACGACGATCTCGATGAGCACCCGCCGCTCGTGGGCCATCGACTCCTCGTACTCGGCCCAGTCGGGGTGCTCGCCGGCGGCGGCACGGTAGTAGGCGACGAGGCCCGGCATCGCCTCGGGGAGGGAGTGCACGGTCGCCTCCCCCTCGAGCTGGACGAACCCGCCGAAGAAGGCGTCCTGCAGGACGCAGAGCGTGGCGCGCGGCTCGCGCCGCAGGTTGGCCGTCTTCACCGCCGTCTCGCGGGTGGAGATGACCACGTGCCGCTGCTCGTTCAGGGCCACGGTGATCGGCGACAGCTGGGTGCCGCCGTCGCGTCGACGGGTGGCGAGCACGGCGTGGTGGTGGGTGGCGACGAAGTCGAGGGCGGTGTCGGTGTCCATCGGTCTCCTTTTCGGCTGGTCCGCGTCACGAGAAGCGGGCGAGCCAGCGCTCCTTCTCGGTCGGGAAGAGGACGGGATTGCTACGACGGAGCTCGCCGAGGGTCGCGGAGGGGGCGTCGACGTAGGCGTGGCCGCAGAGGACCACGGTCTCGTCGCCGAGCGGCGCGAGGCGAGCGAGCAGGCTCTCGTAGAGCGCCTCGGGGTCGCCGCCCGGCAGATCGGTGCGGCCGCAGCCGCGGAGGAAAAGGGTGTCCCCGGTGACGAGGTCGTCCCCGACGAGCAGGCACTGGCTGCCGGGGGTGTGGCCGGGGGTGTGCAGGAGGTGGAAGGTCACGTCCCCGACGGCGAGCTCGTCGCCGCTGTCGTGGTCGACGAGGCTCTCGCCGCCGAGGCCGGCGCCGCGCTCCACCCACGGGCGCTCCGCGCGCTGGATGTGGACGGGCACGTCGACCACTTCGAGGAGCGCGGCGGTGCCGTTGATCGCCGTCTCGCCGATGGTGCCGCCCGCGTGGTCGGCGTGGTAGTGCGTGAGCACCACCCCGTCGAGGGTGAGCTCCTCGGCGCGCAACGCGGCAAGGAGCTCGAGCGGCTCGTACGCGGGGTCGACGAGCAGGGCGCGGCGGCTGTCGGCGTCGCCGACGACGTAGATGTAGTTGCGCATCGCGGCGGCGACGCGGTCGCCGGTGGCGAAGTCCCTTCCGGAGAGGAGCTGGCGGACGAAGGGCGCCGCCATCGGTTAGCTGGCGCCGGCGCCGAGGGCGCTCTCGCCCGAGGGCTCGCCGAGCTGGGCGAGGCGCGGGTCGTTCGAGAAGATCTCGACGATCGGCTCGCTGAGGCCGACGCGTCGCTGCAGCCGCTGCACGAGCATCTCCTCGTTCCACAACAGCAGCGTGACGACCGCGCCCCGGCCGCCGGCGCGGGCGGTGCGTCCCGAGCGGTGGAGGTAGGCCTTCTGGTCCTCGGGGATGTCGTAGTGCACGACCACGTCGATGCCGTCGATGTCGAGGCCACGCGCCGCGACGTCGGTGGCGACGAGGCCGTGCAGCTTGCCGGAGGTGAAGTCCGCGAGGGCCGCCTCGCGCGCCCCCTGGCGCAGGTCACCGTGGATCGCGGCGACCTTCACCCCCGCGGCGAGGAGCCGCGTCGTCAGCCGGTCGACGCCGCGCTTGGTGCGCAGGAAGATGATGACCTTCTCGGCGCCGCGCACGATCGCCGCCACGACGTCGACCTTGTCGAGCTCGTGCACCTTGAAGAAGAAGTGCTCCATCTCCTCGACGGTCACCTGCTCGGAGGCGACCTCGTGGAAGACGGGATCGGAGAGGTAGCGGCGGACCAGCTGGTCGACGGCCGAGTCGAGGGTCGCCGAGAACAACAGGGTCTGGCTGCGGCCGGTCATCTTGCGCAGCAGCCACTCGACCTGGGGGAGGAAGCCCATGTCGGCCATGCGGTCGGCCTCGTCGACGACGAGCGTGCCGATCGCGTCGAGGCGCACCGCCCCACGGTCGGAGAGGTCGATCAGTCGGCCGGGGGTGGCGACGACGACGTCGAGACCCTTCGCGAGCTGGCCGACCTGGCGGTCGAGGTCGGCGCCCCCGTAGACGGCGCCGACCCGGCGGTCGACCGCGGCGCCGAGCGGGGCGAGCACCTCGGTGACCTGCAGGGCGAGCTCGCGGGTGGGCACGAGGACGAGCGAAGCGGGCTGGCGGGCGTCTGCGCGCGGCGTGCGCATCAGCATCGGCAGGCCGAAGGCGAGCGTCTTGCCGCTCCCGGTCTTCGCCTTGCCGCACACGTCGCGCCCGGCGAGCGCGTCGGCGATCGTCAGCGCCTGGATGGGGAAGGGGGCGGCGATGCCGTCCTTGGCGAGCGCCTCGACCAGCGTCGGGTCGACGCCGAGCGAGCCGAAGTCAGAAGCCACGGTCGAGGAGTCTGCCACCCCCAGCGCCGTCGCCGTTCCGCCCCCTTCGCCGCGCCGGCGGCCGGTGGCCCCCGCGACGCCGCTGTGTATCCTGCTCAGCGGGCACGAGAGGAGGTCGCGATGACGGTGCATCTCGAGGTTGGTGACAGCGCTCCAGGGTTCAGCCTCCCCGACGAGGACGGCGCGACCGTCTCCCTCTCGGACTTCGCCGGCAAGCGGGTCGTCCTCTACTTCTATCCCGCCGACGACACCCCCGGCTGCACCAAAGAGGCCTGCCAGTTCAACGATCTGCTCCCCGACTTCTCCGGTGTCGGCGCCGAGGTCCTCGGCATCTCCAAGGACGGTGCCACCTCGCATCAGAAGTTCCGCGCGAAGTACGGCCTCAACTTCCACCTCCTCTCGGACCCCGACCGCTCGGTGATGGAGGCCTACGGGGCCTTCGGCGAGAAGGTCTCCTACGGCAAGACGACGATGGGGACGATCCGCTCGACCTTCGTCGTCGGCGCCGACGGCACGATCGAGGCCGCTTGGTACAACGTGAAGGCCGACGGCCACGCGCCGAAGGTCCTCGCGACCCTCGGCGCCTAGTCGGCTCCGGGGACAGGGTCGGCCTTGCCGCCGGAGAAGCCGCATTGGTTTGAGCTCTACCGGGAGGTCGTGACCTCCGGGCTGTGCACAGGTTGTGCGGCCTGCGTGGTCGTCTGCCCTTACGACGTCCTCGGCTACGACGACGAGAACGGCCGCTACAAGCCCTTCCACGTCGAGGCGGACGGTGGCACCGACAACTGCACCCACGGCGAGCGGGGCTGCACGCTCTGCACCCGCGCTTGCCCGCGCTTTCGCGACTGGGAGCCCGAGATCGACAACTTCCTCTTCGGGCGGCCGCGCGAGGCCACCGAGATCCACGGCGTCGCCGAGGAGGTGCTGCTCGCGCGCGCGGCCGACCCGGCGCTCGTCGAGAACGGCCAGGACGGCGGCCTCGTCTCGGCGATGCTCATCTGGGCGCTCGAGAACGACGTCATCGACGCCGCCCTCGTGAACTACCTGGAGGGCGACGGCAAGAGCTGGAAGGCCGTGCCCGGCGTCGCCCGCACCCGCGAGGAGGTGCTCGCCTCGGCGGGCTCGCGCTACACCTACTCGGCGAACCCGCTCGGCTACGCGGAGGCGGTGGGGGGCGGCGCCGAGCGCCTCGCCCTCGTCGGGATGAGCTGTCAGGCCTCGGCGCCGGCGGTGATGTCGGCCCGCCGCGCCGGCAAGGTCGCCCGCCGCTTCACGCTCACCATCGGCCTCATGTGCTCGAAGACCTTCGACGACTCGATCTTCGAGGGGCTCTTCGAGGCGAACTACGGGATCGCGCGCGCCTCGATCAAGAAGATGAACATCAAAGGCGTCTTCCAGCTGTGGACCGAGGGCGGCGGCTACCACGAGGTGCCGCTCAAGGAGGCGCACGCCTTCACCCGCGAGGGCTGCCTGCAGTGCCCGGACTTCGCCGCCGAGCACGCCGACATCTCGACGGGCGGCATCGGTGCCTTCGCGGACTACACCCTCACCGTGGTGCGCACGGCGCGCGGCCGGGAGGTGATGGACGGGCTCGTCGCCGCCGGGGTGATCGAGACGCGCCCGATCGAGGATGACCCGGCCGTGCTCAGCCTCCTCGACCGCCTCTCGCGGGCCTCGCGCCGCCGCTGGCCAGAGGAGGCCGGGGTCGCCCCGGGCCTCGTCCCGCCGCGCGACGCCGGCTAGCGCCGCAGCAACCCTTCCCTCCGCCGGCACGGTCCGGCGCCGTCGGAGGGACCGAGAGGCCGGGGTCGCGGCGGCTACGCCGGCCCAGCGAGCCCCACGAGCCCGCAGGCACGGGCGAGCACGCCGTCGAACATCTCGGGGGTGAGCAGCCCGGTGAAGACGTTGCGCTGGCTCGGGTGGTACGAGCAGAGCAGCGTCCGCGGCTCGCCTTCCGGCGAGGGGGTGAGCTCCGCCTCCACGCCGTGGCCGAACTTCGGGCGGCGCCCGGCGGCGAGGCCGGGGAGGCGCCAGAGCGCCTCGTAGCCGTAGGCGCCGAGCGCGAGGAACAGGCGCGCCCGCGTGAGGAGCGTGACCTCGCGGGCGAGGAAGGGGGCGCAGCGGTCGCGCTCCTCGATGGTCGGGCGGTTGTCCGGCGGCGCGCAGCGCACCGGCGCAGTGACGTACACACCGGTGAGCGCCAGACCGTCGTCGAGTGCGGTGCTCGTCGGCTGGTTGGCGAGGCCGGCGCGATGCAGGGCGGCGAAGAGGAAGTCCCCCGAGCGGTCGCCGGTGAACATCCGCCCGGTCCGGTTGCCGCCGTGCGCCGCGGGGGCGAGGCCGACGAGCACGATCCGTGCCCGCCGGTCGCCGAAGCCGGGCAGCGGGCGCGCCCAGTAGCTCTCGCCGAGGTGACCGCCGCGCCGGTCGGTGGCCGCCTGCTCGCGCCAAGCGACGAGGCGCTGGCAGGCACGGCAGCCGGTCACCTCCGCACCGAGGGAGGCGAAGGCATCGTCGTCGGGCGGGCGGGGCGCGGGAAAGGGGGGCACTGGGGCACGACGCTACGGTTGCGCCATGCCGCCGCGTCGCCACCGCGCCGAGCCGCGGACCGTGATCTGCTTCGTCCGTCACGGCACCACGCCGACGACGGGCAAGGTCCTACCCGGCAGGGCAAAGGGGCTGCACCTCTCCGAGCGGGGCCTCGAGGAGGCGGCGCGCACCGCCGAGCGGCTCGTGGCGCTCGGATCGGTGAAGGCCCTCTATTCGTCGCCGCTCGAGCGCGCGCGCGAGACGGCGGGAGCGATCTCGCGCTCGCTCGGCATCGCCACCCGCATCGACCGCGGCCTGCTCGAGTGCGACTTCGGCGAGTGGACGGGCGGCCTGCTCGCCGACCTCGTCAAGCTGCCGGAGTGGCAGACCGTGCAGCGCCACCCCTCGGGCTTCCGCTTCCCGAACGGTGAGTCCTTCGCTGAGCTCGCCTCGCGGATGTCGACGACCGTCGAACGCCTCGCCGCCGCCCACCGCGGAGAGGTCGTCGTCGCGGTGAGCCACGCCGACCCGATCAAGGTCGCCGTCGCCGACGCGCTCGGCCAACCACTCGACCTCATGCAGCGGACCGTGATCTCCCCCTGCTCGGTGAGCGTCGTCTCCTACGGGAGCGGGCCGCCGACGGTGCTGGCCGTCAACTCGACGGGCGAGCTCGCGAACCTCGGCATCGGCCCCGCCCCCGCCGCGGCCGCCAGGCGACGGCGGGCGGCGAATTGAGCGAGATCTACGAGCTCGCCTCACCCGAGCGTGTCACCGTCGGCACCGTCGGTGAGCCCGGCCAGCGCGCCTTTTTCCTGCAGGCCCGCGAGGACCGCCTGCTCGTCACGGTGAGGGCCGAGAAGCAGCAGATCGCGGCGCTCGCCGTGCACGTCGGCAAGCTCCTCGAGGAGGCGCCGCGCCCGGGCGAGCTCCCCTCGGAGGAGGGCCTCGAGCTCGAGGAGTTCGCCGAGGAGCACTTCCGCGCGGGCGCGCTGGCGATCGCCTACGACGAGGACGCCGACCGGATCGTCCTCGTCATCCAGGCGCGCGTCCCCGACGACGAGGAGGGCGACGAGCTGCGCGTCTCGATGACGCGCGAGCAGGCCGGTGCGCTCGCCATCCGCGGCGCCCGCCTCGTCGAGTCGGGGCGCCCCCCCTGTCCGCTCTGCGGCTATCCGCTCGATCCGAGAGGTCACTCGTGCCCGAGGACGAACGGCCACCACGCGCCGCTGCTCTGAGCGCGCCCGGCCTGGCTGGGGAGGGATGGCTCGAGCTGCTCGCCCTCGGCGAGGTCGAGGTCCTCGGCCGCATGCCCTACAGCTCCAACGCCACCTTCCTCGTCGAGCTGACCCTCGGTGAGGTCACCGGGGGCGCGATCTACAAGCCGCTCGGGGGTGAGCGGCCGCTGTGGGACTTCCCCGACGGCCTGTTCCGCCGTGAGGTGGCCGCCTACGCGCTCGCCGAGGGGCTCGGCATCGGGATGATCCCCGAAACCGTCGGCAGGAGGGACGCGCCCTTCGGCCTCGGCTCGCTGCAGCGCTTCATCGACGCCGACCCCGAGCGTCACTACTTCGCCCTTCACGACGAAGGCGGCCACGAGGAGCCGCTGCGCCGGCTCGCCGGCTTGGACCTGCTGCTCAACAACGCCGACCGCAAGGGCGGCCACGTGCTCGTCGATGCCGACGGTGCGCTGTGGGGGATCGACAACGGCCTCTCGTTCCACGTCGAGCCGAAGCTGCGCACCGTGATGTGGGACTTCGCCGGCGAGGAGGTCCCCGAGGAGATCCTCGGTGCCTGCCGGCAGCTGCGCGACGCGCTGCCCCCGGCGCTCGAGGGCCTCCTCGACGAAGAGGAGCTCGCCGCGCTCGTGGAACGCGCCGAGGCGGTGCTCCGCTGGCCGGCCTTCCCCGCCCCGACCCACCGACGCGCCTATCCCTGGCCGCTCCTGTGAGCGGTAGGCGCCACGGGAGCGCGGCCCGCGACCCTCGGCCGATGGACTCCCCACGAGCGCCCGAGGACGAGGGCGGGGGGGCACCCGCGGCGCGGCTGCGCTTCGCGCCCGAGGTCGTCTTCGGCCACCGCGAGACGGCGCGCCTGCGCGACGCGCTGCGAAAGCTCCTCAGCGACGCCCCGCCGGCGCCGCTCGACCGGCTGCTGGCAGAGGGCGGCCCCGAGGTGCTGGTGCTCGAGCGCGCCGCCGCCCTCGACTGCGCGGCAGCCCTGCTGCACGCCGCCGACGGCGCCGCCCTGTCGGGGGAATGCGTCGCCGCCTACGCGTTGTTGGGGATGGAGAGCCGGCTCCTCGAGGAGCTGGTCGGAGAAGGAGCGGGAGGGGTGCGATGACCACCGAAGGGACGAGCGAGCCAATGGAGCTCACCGATCAGGAGTGGCGCCAGCGCCTCTCAGCCGAGGAGTTCCACGTGCTCCGGGAGAAGGGGACCGACCGCCCGTTCAGTGGCGAGTACACCCACCCCGTCTACGAGGGGACCTTCCGCTGCGCCGCCTGCGGGCAGGAGCTCTTCGCCGCCGACGACCAGTTCGACTCGGGCTCGGGCTGGCCGAGCTTCGTGCGCCCCTTCGACCCCGCGGCCGTGGAGATGACCGTCGACAACAGCCTCGGCATGCGCCGCGTCGAGGTCACCTGCCGGCGCTGCGGCGGTCATCTCGGCCACGTCTTCGACGACGGCCCGGGGCCGAGCGGTGAGCGCTGGTGCATCAACTCGACGAGTCTGAAGCTCGACGGGAAGGCCGTCTGAGGCCCGCGCGGCGGGGACCTTGAGGCCCCGCGGCACATCGTCACGGCACTGCAATACTGCCGCGGCATGGCCGACGCCCGCAGCCGACAAGATCGCGGCGTGGAGTTCTTGCCGTTCCCCCAAGACGACCTCCGCGCCGAGAGCGGCGAGCTGCCCGACAGCCGTTTCCTGGCGCTCGAGTCCTGTCACAGCACGTGGCTCTTCGACCTCGAGGACCGGCGCTTCTGCAGGGTGCTGAAGAACTCGGCGCTCCCGAGCGCGGTGGCCACGGAATGGCGGCCGTACGACCGCCTGGTGGTGCACCCGAGCTCGGACGCCTTCGTGATCTTCCTCGACGAGAGCGGGACCAAGCTGCTCCGCTCGTGGCGGCACACGAGCCGCTGCGAGCGCTGCGCCGGCGAGGTGACCACCCAACTCTCCCTCGACGAGCTCCGGCGGGTCACCCGGGCGTGACCGCTGCGGGCGATTCGACGCCCGTGCTCGCGACAGAGAGAATCGGAAGATGAGCGATCAGGGGCCCCTCCGCGAGGGTGATGACGGCGCGCAGTACCTGGTGATCCCGGGGCCTCCCGGCGGCGCGCCCGGCGAGGCCACCCCGGGCGGCGAGACCGAGGCGATGTCCGCCGAGGCCGTCCAGCGCCCGGCGAAGGTGATGCGCATCGGCTCGATGATCAAGCAGCTCCTCGAGGAGGTGCGCGGCGTCGAGCTCGACTCGGCGGCACGCATCCGCCTCCGCGAGATCTACGAGAGCTCGGTCCGCGAGCTCGCCGACACGCTCTCCCCGGACCTCGCCGCGGAGCTCGATCGGATGACTCTCTCCTTCGACAGCGAGGAGCCGAGCGACGCCGAGCTGCGCGTCGCACAGGCGCAGCTCGTGGGCTGGCTCGAGGGGCTCTTCCACGGCATCCAGGCGACGCTCTTCGCACAGCAGATGGCGGCCCAGGCACAGCTCGAGGACATGCGCCGCCGCAGCCTGCCGGCCGGCGCGCGTGAGGCGGGCGGCTCCCCGCCGGGCGGCCAGTACCTGTAGCAGCGCCCGCCGCGGCGACCCGTGGCGGGGGTGAGGACTCCGAGACGAACGAGGCGCGCGGCGCGGGAGGGGAAGCTGTGGGCGGTACCGGCCAGAAGGTGGTCTCCGGGGACACGCACCTCGAGCTCGACTCGAAGTGGTGGATCGAGCGCGTGCCCGCCGAGCACCGGGCGCGCGCGCCGCGCGTCATCCGTCTCCCCGACGGCGGCGACGCCTGGGTCGTCGAGGGGGCGGCGCTGCGCGAGACGCCGCAGGACCTCTACGGGGGCAAGGGGCGCACGACCTGGACGCCCTTCGGGCAGAGCTACGAGACGACCGCCGGCACCGGCCCCGCCACGCAGCGCCTCGGTGAGCAGGACAAGGACGGCGTCGACGCCGAGGTCCTCTTCCCGGGGGTCTCCGGGCCGGGGCTGTGGCGAAACATCCGCGACGACGACGCCTACCTCGCCGTCGTCCGCGCCTACAACAGCTTCCTCGCCGAGGAGTACTGCGCGACCGCACCCGATCGCCTCTTCGGCGTCGGCGTGATCCCCCAGAGCGGGATCGACGACGCGCTCGCCGAGCTCGCCTACTGCAAGGAGGCGGGGCTGCGGGCGGTGCTCCTCAGCCGCTTCCCGAACGGGAGCGGTGTCCCGAAGCCCTCCGACGACGCCTTCTGGCGCTCTTCGCTCGAGCTCGGGATGGCGCTCACCGCCCACGTCGAGATCAGCACCGCCGGGGTGACCTCGCTCCTCGAGTACCCCGACGCGAAGCCCGGCGTGCTGTCGCGCATCCGCGGCACGGCGCAATTCGCCGAGCAGACGACGAAGATGGCCCGCCCCGGTGGCGTGAACGCGCTGCAGCTCGTCCTCTCGGGGGTCTTCGACCGCTTCCCCGAGCTCGAGTTCCTCTTCGCCGAGACCCAGATCGGCTGGATCCCGCTCTTCCTCGAAGTCGCCGAGCAGCGCTTCTCCCGCCATCGGGGCTGGGCCGAGGAGTTCCTCGGGTGGAGGCCGCTGCGGGCGGGGACCCCGTCGGAGTACATCCGCCGGCACTTCCTGTGGGGCTTCCAGCAGGACCGCATCGGCGTGCTGCAGCGCGACGCGATCGGGGTCACCCAGCTCGTCTGGGGCTCGGACTTCCCGCACCAGGAGTCGGACTGGCCGTTCTCAATGGAGGTGCTCGCCGTGAACTTCGAAGGGGTCCCCGACGCCGAGCGCCAGCTCATGGTCGAGGGAAACATCACGCGTTTCCTGCACCTCTGAGCCCCCGGGCACCGGAGCGCGCGGGAGGGCTCCGCGCTATTGTCGGTGAGTCCGAAATGACAGCCCTGTAGTTCGTCCACAGCCCGTGGATGAGGGGTGTGGACGAGCTGTGGAGGCACGCCGATGGCGTCGTCCGGGGCGGGCAGGTCCTTCGCCCACCTGCATCAGCACACCGAGTACTCGATGCTCGACGGTGCCGCCCGCGTCAGCGAGGTGGTCGCGACCGCGGCCGCCGACGGCCAGCCCGCGATCGCGATCACCGACCACGGCAACATGTACGGGGTCCTCGACTTCTACCGCGAGTGCCGCGAGCACGACATCACCCCGATCATCGGCACCGAGGCCTACATGGCCGCCAACTCGCGCACCGACCGACCGGTCCGCCGGGGCCGCGTCGACGACACCGGTGGCGACGCGGGGGAGCGGGGCGAGAAGCTCTACTACCACCTGACCCTGCTCGCGGAGTCGGGGGCTGGCTACGCGAACCTCATGAAGCTCTCCTCGATGGCCTACCTCGAGGGCTACTTCTACAAGCCGCGCACGGACTGGGAGCTGCTCGAGCGCCACCACGAGGGGCTGATCGCGACGACCGGCTGCCTCGGTGGCGTCGTGCTGCAGGCACTGCTGAACGAGCAGTTCGACGAGGCCAAGCGCCTCGCCGCCCGCCTGCAGGACATCTTCGGGCGCGACAGCCTCTTCATCGAGCTGCAGGACCACGGCCTCGACGAGCAGCGCCGCACCAACCCCGGCCTCCTCGAGATCGCGAAGGCGATCAAGGCGCCGGTCGTCGCGACCAACGACAGCCACTACTGCCGGCGCGTCGACGCCGTCGCCCACGACGCCCTTCTCTGCGTGCAGACCGGGGCGATGATGGACGACCCGAAGCGCTTCAAGTTCCACGGCAACGAGCACTACCTGAAGACCGCAGCCGAGATGCGCGAGCTCTTCGGCGAGGTCCCCGAGGCCTGTGACAACACGCTGTGGATCGCCGAGCGCGCCAAGGTGGAGATCGAGCTCGGCAACCCGAAGCTCCCCGAGTTCGAGGTGCCGGAGGAGTTCCGGGCAGCCGATTACGAGACCTCGGCGGCGAACTACCTCCGCCACCTCGTCGCCGAGGGGGCGCGCCAGCGCTACGGGGACCCGCTCCCACCGCAGGTCTCCGAGCGGCTCGAGTACGAGCTCGGGGTGATCTCCTCGATGGGCTTCCCCGCCTACTTCCTCGTCGTCTGGGACCTCATCCGCCACGCCCGCGAGCACGGGATCCGCGTCGGTCCGGGGAGAGGCTCGGCGGCGGGCTGCTGCGTCGCCTACTGCCTGCGGATCGTGGACATCGACCCGATCGCCTACGACCTGCTCTTCGAGCGCTTCCTCAACCCCGGCCGCAAGCAGATGCCGGACATCGACATGGACTTCGACGAGCGCTACCGCTCGGAGATGATCCGTTACGCCTCGGAGCGCTACGGCTGGGATCACGTCGCGCAGATCGTCACCTTCTCGACGATCAAGGCGCGCGCCGCGGTGCGCGACGCGGCGCGCGTCCTCGGCTTCCCCTACGCGCTCGGCGACCGCATCGCGAAGGCGATGCCCCCGCTCGTGATGGGGCGGGACACGCCCCTGTGGGCCTGCCTCGACCGGAGCGAGGGCTTCGAGGACGGCTATGTCGCGGCGCAGAACCTGCGCGAGATCTACGAGGCCGACCCCGACGCGCAGAAGGTGATCGACGTCGCCCGCGGCCTCGAGGGGCTGCGCCGCCAGGACGGCATCCACGCCGCCGCGGTGGTGATCACCAACGAGCCGCTCACCGAGTACCTGCCCATCCAGCGCAAGCCCGAGCCCGGCGCCGACCCTTCGGACGCGCCGATCGTCACCCAGTACGAGATGCACGGCGTCGAAGAGCTCGGGCTGTTGAAGATGGACTTCCTCGGCCTGCGCAACCTCTCGGTGATCGAGACGGCCCTCGACCTCATCGAGGGGGCGACCGGTGAGCGCCCCGACATCGACGGCGTCGCGCTCGACGACGAGAAGACCTTCGAGCTCCTCTGCAAGGGGGACTCGATCGGCGTCTTCCAGCTGGAGGGCGGGCCGATGCGCTCGCTGATGCGCTCGCTCGCGCCGACGAGCTTCCACGACGTCGCCGCGCTCGTCGCCCTCTACCGGCCGGGGCCGATGGCGGCGAACATGCACCGCGACTACGCCGACCGCAAGAACGGCCGCCAGCCGGTCTCCTACGCCCACGAGGACCTCGAGCCGATCCTGCGCGACACCTACGGCCTGATGATCTACCAGGAGTCGGTGATGCGCGTCGCGCAGAAGTTCGCCGGCTACAGCCTGGAGGACGCGGATTCGCTCCGCCGCGCCGCCGGGAAGAAGTCCCGGTCGATCATGCAGGCCGAGCGTGAGAAGTTCGTCGCCGGCTGCGTCCAGGAGGGCTACGGGGAGCGCCTCGGCACCGAGCTCTTCGACGTCATCGAGCCCTTCGCCGACTACGCCTTCAACAAGTCCCACTCCTACGGCTACGGCCTCGTCGCCTACCAGACCGCCTGGCTGAAGGCGAACCACCCCGTCGAGTACCTCGCCGCGCTGCTCTCCTCGGTGAAAGACGACAAGGACAAGAGCGCCGTCTACCTCGCGGAGTGCCGGGCGCTCGGCATCGAGGTGCACGTCCCGGACGTGAACGCCTCACTCAGCAACTTCACCCCCCGCCACGCGGCCGAGGACGGCGAGGGGGCGATCATCTTCGGCCTCTCGGCGGTGCGCAACGTCGGGGAGGGGCTCGTCGCCCTCATCGAGCAGGAGCGGGAGAAGAACGGCCCCTTCGCCGACTACCACGACTTCTGCTGCCGGGTCGACCCCTCGGTGCTCAACAAGCGCTCGGTCGAGTCCCTCATCAAGGCGGGCGCCTTCGACTCCCTCGACCATCCCCGCAAGGGCCTCGGCCTCGTCTTCGAGGAGATCATCGACCACGTCCTCATGCTGCGGCGCGAGGAAGAGCTCGGCATCTCGACGCTGTTCAGCCTGCTCGTCGAGGAGGCCCCGACGGGCTCGAGCGGCTTCGGCGAGGCGCGCCGCGAGATCCCCGACCTCGAGTTCTCCAAGAGCGAGCGCCTCGCCTTCGAGAAGGAGATGCTCGGCCTCTACGTCTCGGACCACCCGCTCGCCGGCTACGAGGCGGCGCTCCGGCGGCTCTCGGACCTCTCGATCGCCGAGCTCGTCGACCAGGCCTCCTCAGGTGGCGCGGGTCCCTTCCAGAGCGACTTCCTCACCCTCGGCGGCGTCGTCACCAACCTCTCCCGTCGCTACACCAAGGCCGGCGAGCTGATGGCGACCTTCACGCTCGAGGACCTCGAGTCCTCGATCGAGGTCTTCTGCTTCCCCCGCACGATGCAGGAGTACGGGATGCGCCTCGAGAGCGACGCGATCGTCTGCGTGCGCGGCCGCCCCGACGTCCGCGACGACGTCCCGAAGCTGATCGCGCGCGAGATCACCCGCCCCGAGTTCGCCCTCGACGACGCCAACCTGCCGATCGAGGTCGCCGTCCCGGTGCTCGCGCTCACCGAGACACTCGTCACGGCGCTACGCGAGCTCGTCGTCGAGCACCCCGGCCCCGTGCCCATCCACCTGCGCCTCGGCGACAAGGTGCTGCGCCTGCCCCCCCAGTTCAACGTCGATCCGGGGGGCGGATTCGTCGGCGCGCTGAAGGAGCTCTTCGGGCCGCAGGCGCTCGGCGCCTGAGCCGGAAAGGTTCCGCTTGGCGGGGCCATTCATCTGTCCCGTAGAATGTTCCCAGGCGGCCGATCCGGCACCGAGACGCTTCTCCAGCCGGGCAGGTCGACGTCAGGTGGCGTCAAGGCTGCCGGACGCGCGAAGAAGATGAGGGGCCGGACTGTGATCGACGTCGCGACTAAGGACACCACGGCACTCGCCGACGGCGAGCTCGTGGAGATGGCGGACCTCTGTATTGACGGTCCGTCCGGCTATGACGTGGGCTTTCTGTCCAAGCAGCGGGAGGAATGGGTGCTCGTCACCGCCGCCCGCGAGGACAACAAGCTGCGCGGCTTCGCCTTCTCGACCCTCGAGCGCATCGGCGGCACGCCGTCGCTGCTGATCGGGGTCGCCTCCTTCAGCCGCACGACGGCCGGGGAGCCGGCGCTGAAGGCCGTGATGCGCGACCTCTACCGGCGCGCGCTGCTCGCCTTCCCCGACGAGGACGTGCTCGTCGGCACGCGGCTCTTCGACCCTTCCGCCTACCGCGCCTACAAGGGCCTCACCGACGTGGTGCCCCTCCCGGACCACAAGTCGACGGGTGAGGAGCGGGCCTGGGGACGTCGCCTCGCGAAGCGCTTCGGCGCCGACGGCCAGCTCGACGACCGCACCTTCATCCTCGCCGGTGCCGGTGAGGTCTCCGGGGGCCTCGACTTCGCGCCGAAGAAGCCGGTCTCCCAGCCGGCCGAGGTGGCTGCGCTCTTCGAGGGCCTCGACCTCTCCCGCCGCGACAGCCTCGTCGCCTTCGGCTGGGCGATGGCCGAGGACCTCGCGGCGAACAACCTGCCGAAGTAGCACCCGGGCGGGCGCTTCAGCGCTCGAGGACGGCGAGCACGACCTTCTTCACGTGGCCCCCCTCGACGGCGTCGAGGCCGATCAGCAGGTAGCCGGGTCGGTGGCCGAGCGCGGTCGCCAGGGCCGCGCCCGACAGCGGTCGCGGCCAGGCGGTCGCCGCCGCCCGCCGCAGCGGCGGGTCGAGTACCGGGAGCTGCTGGGTCGTGCCGCCGAAGGTCACCGAGGCGAGCGCCTCTCCCTGCTCGTCGGCGAGCACCTCGAGGGCCTTGCCGGCGCGCACGAGGACGAGGGAGCTCTCGTCGGGGTCGAGGTCGACGTAGGCGATCGAGGGGCCGTGGCTGCCGAGGAGGGTCGCGCCGCGGCGCTCGGTCTGGGTGAGGGCGTCGAGGAGGCGTCGCGTCGGGCGGCGCCGCGGCGGGGGCAGCACCACGAACTCGCCGTCGGAGGTGACCGCCTCGGGGCGCGCCGGGTCGGGCGGCTCGGGCGCGCCGAGGGAGAGCCGCAGCGCGCTGCGGCCGGGGCGCACGCCCGCGGGGGCCTCCGCGCCGGGGTGGGCGAAGCGGATGTAGGCGCCGGAGGCGAGGTCCACCCCCACCCACTCGCGCGGCCCGCGGGCGAGCAGCAGCAGGTCGAGCTCGCCGCCGGCGTGCGCGACGCGTCGCATGCCGGCCGCCAGCCTCCGCGGGAGGCGGGTCGAGCGCCGCGCCCGCGTCACGGGGCGAGCGCCCCGATCCGCTCGAGCTCGGAGAGGAGCGCCGCGCCGTCGCCGACGGGGGCGAGGCAGGCGTGGTCGACGCAGACGTAGGCGAGGCCATCGGGGCGGTCGGCGAACAGCGGCGAGGCGGTCCGCTCCCCCCAGGCGAGGACCGCTCCCGGCAGGTAGCGGGACTGGCAGAGGGCGGCGAGGTCCTCGCGGCCGGGCGCGACGATCTCGACGAGGCCCTCCTCGAGGCCGAGCAGGGCGCCGAGGAGGTGGGGGAAGGCCATCGGGGCGCTCGTCATCGCGGCACCGGCGCTGTCGACGATCTCGGCGGCGCGCGCGAGGTAGCGCTCCTCGCCGGTGAGGGTGCCGAGGCGCAGCAGCGCGAGCGCGGCCACCGAGGTCGCCGCGGGGGTGACGCCGTCGTAGCTGTCGCGGGGGCGGACGATGAGCGCCGGGGCGTCCGCACCGCTTTGGAAGAGCCCGCCGTCGGGGGCGCCGAAGAGTTCGATGAGGTCGTCGGCGACGCGCCCCGCCTCCGCGAGCCAGCGGGCGGCGCCGGTGGCCTCGGCGAGGCGGACGAAGGCCTCGACGAGCCACGCGTAGTCGGCGGCGACGGCGAGGTGCGCGGCCCGGCCGGCGGTGTAGCTGCGCAGCCACCGCCCGTCGTCACGGCGGAGGCGGGCGAGGAGGAAGTCGGCCGTGGCCTCGGCGGCCCGCAGGTAGTCGCTGCGGCCGAGCGCCGCTCCCGCCTCGGCGAGGGCGGCGAGGGTCATCGCGTTCCACTCCGTGAGGGCCTTGTCGTCGAGGGAGGGGCGCACCCGCTCGGCGCGCGCCGCGAGGAGGGCCCGGCGCCCCGCTTCGATGGCCTCGTCGCGGGCGATGCCGCTGCCGCGGGGACGGTGGAGGATGTAGCGCCCCTCGAAGTTGGCTGCCCCGTCGGCGCCGTAGTGGCGGCGCACCTCGGGAGCGGCCGCACCCAAGAGCTGGTCGAGCTCGCCCGCGCTCCACAGGTAGAAGCGCCCCTCCTCGCCCTCGGAGTCGGCGTCCTCGGCGGAGGAGAAGCCCCCGTCGGCGCCGGCGAGCCCGCCGAGGACGTAGTCGAGGGTTTCGGTGGCGACCTGGCGCCACCGCTCCTCCCCGGTCGCGAGGTGGGCGTGCAGGTAGAGGCGGGCGAGGGCGGCCTGGTCGTAGAGCATCTTCTCGAAGTGCGGGACGAGCCACTCCCGGTCGACCGAGTAGCGGTGGAAGCCCCCGCCGAGGTGGTCGTAGAGGCCACCCTCCGCCATCGCCGCGAGGCTGCGCTCGAGCATCGCCGCCGCCCGCGCGGCCGAGGCTCCGGGACGCCGCGAGACGCGCAGCAGCAGCTCGAGCGTCGGCGCCTGCGGGAACTTGGGGGCGCGCCCGATGCCGCCCCACTCCGGGTCGTGGAGGTCGGAAAAGCGCGCCACGGCAGCCTCGACGAGCACCGCCGCGGCCGGCCGCTGGTCGCCGCTGCGGGGTGGCTCGAGGCGCTCGGTGATCGAGGCGGTGAGCGCCTCGGCGTGCTCCAGGAGCTCGCCCCGGCGCGCTCCCCACGCCTCGTGGATCGCGCCGAGGACCTGGGTGAAGGCGGGGAGGTTGGGGTGCGGGCGGCTCGGGAAGTAGGTGCCGGCGTAGAAGGGTCGGCCGTCGGGGGTGCAGAAGACGCTCATCGGCCAGCCGCCGTTGCCGTTCTGCGCCTGCACCGCCTCCATGTAGATCGCGTCGAGGTCGGGGCGCTCCTCCCGGTCGATCTTCACCGGGACGAAGTGGGCGTTCAGCAACTGCGCCACCCGTTCGTCCTCGAAGGACTCGTGCGCCATCACGTGACACCAGTGACAGGCCGAGTAGCCGATCGAGACGAACAGCGGGCGGTCGGTCGCGGCGGCGAGCTCCAGGGCCTCCTCGCCCCAGGGGTACCAGTCGACGGGGTTGTCGGCGTGCTGGCGGAGGTAGGGGCTCGTCTCCTTCGCGAGGCGGTTCACCGCGCCGCCGCGGCGGCGAGCTTGGCGAGCTCGCCGCGGGCGATCTTGCCGATCGCCGTGCGTGGCAGGGCCTCGACGAGGAAGAGCTCCTTCGGGGCCTGCGTCGGCCCGAGCTCCTCGCGCACGAGGTCGCGGAGTTCGCCGAGGCGCACGCTGGCGCCGGGGGAGAGGACCGCGAGCGCGACGAGGCGCTCCCCCCACTCGGCGTCGGGGAGGCCCGCCACCGCGACCTCCCGCAGGGCGGGGTGACGGGCGAGCACCGCCTCGACGGCCTGCGGCCAGATCTTCTCGCCGCCCGAGTTCACGCACTCGTCGAGGCGGCCGTACACCTCGAGGCGGCCGTCGGCGGTGAGGCCTCCGGCGTCGCGGGTGTGCAGCCAGCCGTCGTGGTCGCGGGGGTCCGCGCCGTCGCGGTAGGCGCGCAGCAGCATCGGGCCGCGGAGCGCGATCTCCCCCTCGGCGCCGATCGCGACCTCGACCCCGTCGAGGGGAAGGCCGTCGTAGACGAGGCCGCTGCCGGTCTCGGTGAGGCCGTAGGTGACGTGCGCGTTCGGCGGCAGCGCCGCCGGCGGCGCGGAGCCGCCGAGGACGACCGAGCGGAAGCCCTCGGCCGCCCGGCCGAGACGGCCGAGAGCCGTCGGGACGAGGGAGACGAGGGTCGCGCCGCGCCGGCAGGCGTCGAGCACCCGCTCGGGCGAGAAGCCGTCGTGCACCTCGAGCGCGGTGCCCGTGGCGAGCGCGCGCGTGATCACCGAGAGGCCGCCGACGTGCGCGAGCGGCAGGCAGGCGAGCCAGCGGTCGTGCGCGGGGTCGACACGAAGGCGTGCCGAGGTCGCCCGCGCCGAGGCCTGCACCGCGTCGTGGGTGAGGACGACCCCCTTCGGCTCACCGGTCGTCCCCGAGGTCGCGACGACGAGCGCGTCGCCCTCCTCGACCGGGAGGCCGCCCTCGAGGGGGTGGCTCCCCTCCTCGTCGACGAGCGCCGCAGGGGCCATCGCGCGCAGCAGGCGGGCGCGCGCCGGCGCGGCCAACCGCCGGTCGATCGGGAAGACGGCGTCACCCTCGTCGTGGGCGCCGCGCAGCGCGTCCACAAAGGCCGCACCCGCCGGCAGGTCGAGGGCGACGAGCCGACGCACGGGGGTAGCGTAACGGCCGCCATGGCGAGCGAAGAGTTCGAGCCGATCTCCTGGAAGGCGGCCGGCGACTACAACGACATCTCCTACGAGTTCGGTGAGGGGATCGCGAAGATCACCATCTGCCGCCCCGAGGTGCGCAACGCCTTCCGCCCGCAGACACTGTTCGAGCTGGCGGCGGCCTTCGACCGGGCGCGCGACGACCCGAAGGTCGGGGTGGTGGTCCTCACCGGTGAGGGGCCGGACGCCTTCTGCTCCGGCGGTGACCAGCGCATCCGGGGCGAGGACGGCTACCTGGGCGACGACGACGTCGGCTCGGCCGGGATCGGGCGACTCAACGTCTTGGACCTGCAGATCCAGATCCGCCGCCTCCCCAAGCCCGTGGTGGCGATGGTCGCCGGCTACGCGATCGGTGGCGGCCACGTGCTGCACCTCGTCTGTGACCTCACCATCGCCGCCGACAACGCCCGCTTCGGCCAGACCGGCCCGCGCGTCGGCAGCTTCGACGCCGGCTTCGGAGCCGGGCTGCTCGCGAAGACGATCGGCGCCAAGCGGGCCAAGGAGATCTGGTTCCTCTGCCGTCAGTACGACGCCCAGCGGGCCTACGAGATGGGCCTCGTGAACGTCGTCGTCCCCCTCGCCGAGCTCGAGGTCGAGACCGTGCGCTGGTGCCGCGAGATGCTCGCGCTCTCGCCGATCGCGCTGCGCATGCTGAAGGCGGGCTTCAACGCCGCCGACGACGGCCTCGCCGGCGTCCAGCAGCTCGCCGGGGACGCGACGATGCTCTTCTACATGACCGAGGAAGCGCGCGAGGGGCGCGACGCCTACCTCGAGAAGCGCCGCCCCGACTTCTCCCGCTTCCCGCGCCGCCCCTGATGGCCTCGGCGGCGGAGTGGGTCGCCGCGGCGCGTCCGCGCACTCTCCCCGCCTCGATCTCCCCGGTCGCCGTCGGCGTCGGGGTGGCGGCCGCCGCCGGCCCGGTGAGCTGGTGGCGCGCCCTGCTCACGCTCCTCGTCTCGCTGTCGGTGCAGGTCGGCACCAACTACGCGAACGACTACTCCGACGGCGTGCGCGGCACCGACGCGGTGCGCTCCGGCCCGGCCCGCCTCGTCGCCTCCGGCCGGGCGACGCCCGCCGCGGTGAAGCGCGCCGCCTTCGCGACTTTCGGCTTCGGGGCGCTCTGCGGCCTCGCCGTCGCACTCTCGCGTTCGCCGTGGCTCGTCCTCGTCGGCGCGGCCTGCATCGCCGCGGGCTGGTTCTACACCGGGGGCTCCCACCCCTACGGCTACGCAGGCCTCGGCGAGCTCTTCGTCTTCGTCTTCTTCGGCCTCGTGGGCGTGGTGGGGAGCACCTACGCGGCGAGCGGCCACCTCTACGCGCTCGCCTTCCTCGCCTCGCTGCCCGTCGGGCTGCTCACGGTCGCGATCCTCGTCGTCAACAACCTGCGCGACATCCCGACCGACGCCGACGTCGGGAAGCGCACCCTCGCGGTGCGCATCGGGGCGCCGGCGACGCGTGCCCTCTACCTGGCGCTCATCGCCTGCTCGTTCGCCCTGCTCGCGACGATCGCCCCCCGCCGCCCGGCATCGCTGATCGCGCTCGCCGCGGTCCTCACCGCGGTGGCGCCGACCCGCGCCGTCCGCTCCGGCGCGACGGGGAGGGCGCTCATCCCCGCGCTCGGCGAGACCGGGCGTCTCGAGCTCCTCTTCTCGGCGCTGCTCGCGATCGGGATCGCGCTGTGAGGCTGCGGTGAACGCGCCCCTCGCCGGCTCAGGGGGCGAGGAAGCGGCGCACCTCGGCGGCGACCTCGTCGGGGCGCTCGAAGGGCGCGGCGTGGCCGGCGTCCTCGATCAGCCGCCGCGTCGCGTTGTCGCCGATCGCGGCGCGCATCTCGTCCGCGATCGCGGAGAACTTCTCGTCGCGCGCCCCGGCGAGGAGCAGCACCGGCATCGTGAGCTCGCCGAGGCGGTCATGGCTTGGCTGCTGGCTCCCCGTCCCGAGGAAGCGCAGCGCCGAGGCGAGCCCCGCGGCGCTGTTCGCGCGGCGCGCCGCGAGGTCGGCCTGCTCTGCGTCGAGGTGGGCGAAGAGGGGGCCGGCCAGCCAGTCGGCGAGGAAGACCTCGAGGCGCTCGCTTTCGCCGATCCCGCCGTCACCTTCGAGGCGCCGCGCCAGCACCTCGTCGGCGGCACGCCGCTCGCGCCGCTCCTCCTCGCTCTTCAGGCCGGCGGTCGCACCGACGACGACGAGCGCCTCGACGAGCTCGGGGTGTGCGAGGGCGAGGGTGAGGCAGAGGCGGCCGCCGAGCGAGTAGCCGAGATAGGCGGCGCGTCCCGTCGTCGCGCCGAGCAGCTCGGCGGCCTCCTCGAGCGAGGAGACGGGGAGGGGGGCGGCCCCATGGAAGGGGAGGTCGACCGTCACTACCTCGAAGGCGTCGTCGAGGCGCGAGGCGAGCTTGCGCATCGAGGCCCCCGTCTGGGTGAAGCCGTGCACGAGCACGAGGCGTGGCCCGCTGCCGCGGCGCTCGTGGTGCAGGTGTTCGGGGGGCATCGCCGGTGACGCTACAGGCGACCTTCGCGGCGACGCTCGTCGACGAGCTGGTCCGCGGGGGCGTGCGCCACGCCGTCGTGTCGCCGGGCTCCCGCTCGGGGCCGCTCGCGCTCGCGCTCGCGGCGCGCGACGACCTCACGCTGCACGTCCGTCTCGACGAGCGCTCGGCGGCGTTCTTCGCGATCGGCACCGCCCTCTACAGCGGCCGCCCCGCGGTGATGCTCACCACGAGCGGGACCGCCTCGGCGGAGGTGCACGCGGCGGTCCTCGAGGCGGACCTTGCCCGCGTCCCGCTCATCGTCCTCACCGCCGACCGCCCCCCCGAGCTCCACCAGATCGGCGCGCCGCAGACCCTCGAGCAGGTCGGCCTCTACGGCGCCGCGGTGCGCTTCGCCCTCGCCGCGGCGCCACCCGACGAGTCCTCCCGCACGAGCTGGCGCTCGCTCGGCGCCCGCCTCGTCGCCGAGGCGAGCGCCTCGGTCGCCGGCCCCGGCCCGGTGCACGCCAACCTCCCCTTTCGCGAGCCGCTCGCGGGCGAGCCCGACGACCTGCCGGCGGGCGCGGCGGGGGGTGCCCCCTGGCACCGCGTCGCCGCAGGTCCCGGAGTGAGCGCCGCCGCCCTCGAGACACTGCTCGAGGCGGTGCAGGGACGCTCGGGTGTGCTGCTCGCCGGCGGCGGCGCCGCCGGCGCCGCGCCCGAGGAGCTCCTCGCCTTCGCCGACGCGCTCGGCTGGCCGGTGCTCGCCGAGCCGCGGGCGCTCGCCCGTGAGCCCCGCCCCGGCCTCATCAGCCACGCCGACGGCATCGTGCGCTCGACGGTGGCGCGCCGGGCGCTCCGCCCCGAGGTCGTCGTGCGCGTCGGCGCGCCGCACGCCTCCAAGGCCCTCGGCGGCTGGTGCGCGGCCCTCGGCGAGGAGGGGGTCCCCGAGCTCCTCCTCGACCCCTTCGGCAGCTTCGAGGACCCCGAGCGGCGCGCCGGCGCGGTGCTGCGCTCGGATCCGACCTCGCTCCTCGGCGCGGCGGCGATGCACCTCGGCCCCGGGGGCGACCTCGGCTGGGGATGGCGCGAGCGCTGGGAGATGGCCGACGCGATCGTCGAGGAGGTGATCGCGAGCACGCTCGGCGCCGAGCCGGGGCCGACGGAGCCGGGCATCGCCCGCGCCCTGTTCGCCGGCCTGCCCGCGGGCGCGACCCTCGTCTGCTCCTCCTCGATGCCGGTGCGCGACGTCGAGTGGTTCGCCGCCGCCCGATCCGGTGCTCCCCGCGTGCTCGCGAACCGCGGCGCGAACGGCATCGACGGCGTCGTCTCGACCGTGCTCGGGGCGGCGGCCGCCGCGACCGCCGCCGGCGAGGGGCCGGTCGTCGGCCTCACCGGCGACCTCGCCTTCCTGCATGACGTCTCGGCGCTCGTCTGGGGGGGCCTCGAGGAGCGCCCCCCCGCGGTGCTCGTCGTCGTCGACAACGGCGGGGGCGGCATCTTCGACTTCCTCGACTACCCCGGCACCGTCGAGCAGGCCCGCTACGAGCGGCTCTTCGGCACCCCCCAGGCGGCGGACATCGGCGAGATCGCCGCCGCCTTCGGCCTCGCGGTCCTCGAGGCCGCCGACGAGCAGGCGCTGCTCGGCCGCCTCGACGAGGCCCTCTCCGCGAAGCGCCTCAGCGTGATCCGGCTGCGCACCGGGCGTCCGGCGAACGTCGCGCTGCACGGGCGGCTGGCGGCGGCGATCGCCGCCGCCCTCGACGAGCGCCTCGGTTGAGCCGACCGCAGCAGCTCCCCCTCGGCGAGGGGGAGCTCCGTGCGGCGCTGCGCGGCGCGGGCCGGCGGCTGTCGGCGGCGGCGGGGAGCGCAGGCCTCGACGCGCCGGTGCCGAGCTGTCCGGGCTGGGACGTGCGTGCGCTCCTCCGGCACACCTCGGGGGTGCACCGCTGGGCGACCGCCACGTCGCCGAGGCGATCACCGAGCACCTGCCCGAGAGCGAGGACCTCGAGTCCTTCCACGGCGGCTGGCCGCCCGACGCGGCGCTCCTCGACTGGTTCGACGAGGGTCTCGCCGCCCTGCTCGTCGCGCTCGAGGAGGCGCCGGAGGACCTCCGCTGCTTCGCCTTCCTCCCCGCGCCGAGCGCGAGCGCCTTTTGGGCGCGGCGCCAGGCGCACGAGACGGCGGTGCACGCGCTCGACGCCGAGCTCGCCGCCGGGAGCGGCGGCGCGCTCGCCCCGCTCTTCAGCGCCGACGGCCTCGACGAGCTGCTCGGCGGCTTCGTGCCGCGGCTCGGCCGTCGCCTCTCCTCAGCGGCGGGGGAGCACCTCGTGGTGCGCACCACCGACACAGGCCACGCCTTCTCGCTCGCGATCGGCGCGACGGGGACGACGACCGAAGGGGCCGGCGCCGTCGGCGAGGAGGTGATCGCCGACGCCCCCGGCGACGCCGCGCTCGCCGGCGCGGCCGCCGACCTCTACCGGTGGGGCTGGGCGCGGGGCGGGCGCGAGGGGCTCGTCCTCACCGGCGACGCCGCGGTGGTCGAGCACTTCGAGGAGGCCGTCCACATCCGCTGGTGAGGCGGCGCGCCGCTACGCGAAGCGGCGGGCGTCCTGCGCGGCGTAGCGGGCGACGACCGTGTCCACCTCGGCGGTCGCCTCGATGGCGCGCACGCTCTCGGCGAGCTGGCCGGCGGGGAGGGCGACGGTCATCTCGTCGGGGGTCATCCCCGTGCGCGCCCGGCTCAGCGCGCAGCCGACGCTCGCCGCGGGGTGGCCGCGCTCGGCGGCGAGGGCGACGATGTGGCACTGCGGCTTGCCCTCGATCGACAGCCACGGGAGGGCGTCGGAGAGCACCATCATCTGCCGGCCGTTCACCCGCAGGAGGACGACGCTCGGGTCGACGCTCTCGGGGGTCTCGGCGAGCGGGCCGTAGGTGACCGCGCCGGGCCGCTCGCTCACCGTCGGGATGCCACCGACGGCCTCCTCGCTCACCCAACCCGACGCGAGCAGCGCGGCGACGTCGTCGTTGCCGGCGACCTCGGCCAGGGTGGCGAGGCCGTGCGTCACCCGTCCGACGGAGCAGTTCCCGTGGTCCTCGGGGGCGGTCGTGAAGGTCTCGGTCGCGCCGTGCACCCAGAAGACGCAGCCGGCGGGCACCCGCCCGCGGCGGCCGTCGGGCGCCGCCTCGCTCATCGGAGCGCCGAAGGGGGCCACGCCCGCGGGCGCGGCCGCGGAGAGCGTGATCGCGACCGGTGACGTCGCGAGGTGCAGCGCCGAGGTCAGTCGGAGCGAGAGCTCCTGCCAGTTCGTCGTCTCCATCAGGCTCCTCCTTGTCCGCCGCGAGGCTGGCACAGCCGCCGCGCGCCGTCCATTTGCCACCGCCCGAGGGCCGCGGCGCGTTGTGGCACGCTGAAAAGGTGCCGCGCCTCTCCGAAGACCTCGCCTTCCGGGGCCTCGTCCAGCAGGTGAGCGACCCCGAGCTGCTCCCGCTTCTCGACAAGGGCGGGGTCACCGCCTACATCGGCTTCGACCCTACGGCGGACAGCCTGCACATCGGCAACCTCCTGCAGCTCTGCAACCTCCGCCGCCTGCAGCTCGCCGGCAACCGGCCGATCGTGCTCGCCGGCGGGGCGACGGGGATGATCGGCGATCCCGGGGGCAAGTCCGAGGAGCGTCAGCTCCGCACCCGTGAGGAGATCGAGGCCAACCTCGTCGGCATCCGCACCGAGCTCGAGCGTTTCCTCGACTTCTCCGAGGCCGCCGGGCCGACGCGTGC
The DNA here is from genome assembly GCA_035533595.1 of Acidimicrobiales bacterium. NCBI lineage: Bacteria > Bacillati > Actinomycetota > Acidimicrobiia > Acidimicrobiales > Acidimicrobiales bacterium. The sequence continues at coordinate 100,878 of DATLTN010000024.1, read as the reverse complement.
CGTGCTCGAGGACAACGCGGACTGGCTCTATGACTACCCGCTCGTCGAGTTCCTGCGCGACGTCGGCAAGCACTTCACCGTCAATCAGATGGTCGCCAAGGAGATGGTGCGCAACCGCCTCGAGAACCCCGAGGAGAGCATCTCGTTCACCGAGTTCAGCTACATGCTGCTGCAGGCGACGGACTTCCTCCGTCTCTTCGACGAGCACGACTGCCGCCTGCAGATGGGGGCGAGCGACCAGTGGGGGAACATCACGATGGGCATCGACCTCATCCGGCGCAGCCGCAACGCCAAGGCCTACGCCCTCACCTGCCCGCTCGTCCTGAAGGCCGACGGTACCAAGTTCGGGAAGTCGGAGTCGGGGGCGGTCTTCCTCTCCCCCCGCCGCACGAGCCCCTACGCGCTCTACCAGTTCTTCCTCCGCACCGAGGACGAGATGGTCGGCACCCACCTCCGCTACTTCACCTTCTTGGAGCACGAGGAGATCCTCGCCCTCGACGTGGAGAGCCGGGAAAGGCCGGGCGCGCGCGCCGCCCAGCGGCGCCTCGCCGAGGAGGTCGTCCTCCTCGTGCACGGCCCCGCCGAGCTGCACCGCGCCGTCGCCGCCTCGGAGGCCCTCTACTCCGAGGACCTCGCCGCCCTCGACGAGGAGACGCTCCTCATGGCGCTCGCCGACGCTCCCTCCTCCGAGGTGGCGCGCAGCATCCTCGACGCCGGTTGGCCGGTGGTCGACGCCCTCGTGCAAAGCGGCCTCGTCGCCTCCAAGGCACAGGCGCGCACCACCGTCGCCCAGGGAGGCGCCTACCTCAACAACCGCCGCGTCCGCGAGCCCGAGCAGCAGGTGGCGGCGGAGGACCTGATCGCCGGCCGCTACCTGGTGCTCCGCCGCGGCCGGCGCGAGCTCCACCTCGTCCGCTTCACGTGAGGCGTGGCCGCCCCGTCCTGCTCCTCCTCGTCGGCGCGCTCCTCCTCGCCGGCTGCTCCAACTACTCGGGCGATGCCACCCAGCGCGTCCGCGAGTGGGCGACCAGCGCCCCCTGGGACGCGAACGACCAGCAGCTCGTCTCGGACCTGGGCGATCTCGCGAACGGCCTCCGCCTCCGCCGGCTGCTCCCGCTGCGCACCGCCTGCGAGGCCTTCGCCGCCGACGCGGCAGTCCTCTACGACACGCTCCCGACCCCCGACAAACGCCTCACCGACGAGCTCAACACCGCGCTCGGCGGCTTCGACCGGGCGGCACGCGACTGCTACGCCTCGAGCGCCTTCTCCTCGGCGACCTTCCGGCGCTACCAGCGTGAGCTCGCGAGCGCGACCGCCACCTACCACCAGGCCGAACGACGGCTCGCGGGCTTCGGAGTCCATTAGCGTCCCGCTCGTGCCCCACGCCGAGCTGGTCGGACCCTTCCCCGAGGGCGCCGACCCGGTTGCCTACGACCAGCAGCGACGGCGCCTGTTGTGGAGCCTGCCGAGCGGCCTCTACCTGCTCTCGAGCCGGGCCGGCGAGGAGCGCAACCTGATGGCGGTGAGCCTCGTCAGCCAGCTCGCCACCGACCCGAAACTCCTCGGCGTCGCGGTCGAACGGGAGGCGGCGACCGCGGCGCTCATCCGCGGCGGCGGCGCCTTCGGCCTCGCCGTCCTCGCCCGTGGCGAGCGCGACGCGGTCCGCCACTTCGTGAAGCCCGCCGCCCACGACCCTGCGGCACGCACCCTCGCCGGCACCCCGTACACCGACGCGCCGGTGACCGGCCTCCCCGTGCCCGCCCTCGCCGGTGCCTTCCTCGACTGCCGCGTCACCGCCGAGCACGACCTCGGCTCGCACCTCCTGTTCGTCGGTGAGGTCGTCGACGCCCTCGTCTCCGACGAGAAGGCGCTCGTCGAGCCGCTGCGGATGGAGGACACCCGGATGAGCTACGGCGGCTGAGATGGGCGCCCGCATCGACCCCGAGGTCGCCCGCCTGGTGAACACCGACGCCGCCTTCGCCGAGCTCGTCGAGGAGCTCGCCTCCGAGGAGCTCTACGGCTTCGACACCGAGTTCCACCGCGAGCGCACCTACTACCCCCGGCTCGCCCTGCTGCAGGTCTGCTGGCCCGGGCGGATCGCGCTCGTCGACCCGCTGGCGATCGACGTCGCCGACTTCGCGAAGGTCCTCGACGGTCCCGGCCTCGCCGTGGTGCACGCCTGTGACCAGGACCTCGAGGTGCTGCGGCGCGCCTGCGGGACGCTGCCGGGGAAGATGTTCGACACCCAGCTGACCGCCGGCTTCGTCGGCATGTCGGCGCCCTCGCTGGGCAGCCTCACCGAGCGCCTCCTCTCGGTGCACCTCGAGAAGGGCGACCAGCTCACCGACTGGACGCGCCGCCCCCTGGCCGCCGAGCAGCTGCGCTACGCGGCGAACGACGTCGCCTACCTGCTCGAGCTGTACGAGGTGCTGAGCGGCCAGCTCGAGCGACGCGGGCGGCGCGCCTGGGCGGAGGCCGAGTGCGAGCTCGCGCTCTCGCGCGGCCGCGGCGAGGTCGTCCCCGAGGAGGTCTGGTGGAAGCTCCGCCAGGCCCGCCAGCTGCGCGGCAAGTCGCGGGGCGTCGCCCAGGAGGTGGCGGCCTGGCGCGAGCGCCGCGCCCAGGAGCTCGACGTCCCGGTGCGCTCGGTGCTGCCGGACCTCGCCCTCGTCTCGATCGCGCAGCGACCCCCGAAGGGCCGCCGCGACCTCGAGCAGGTGCGCACCATCGACTCCCGCCACCTCGGGGGCGGTGCCGCCGAAGCCTTGCTGCGGGCGGTCGAGGCGGGCGCGGCACTCTCCCCCGACCGCCTCCACCTGCCCCCGCTCTCGGAGGGCGAGACGGCCGCCCGCCCCGCTGCCGCCCTCGCCGCGGCGTGGGTGCAAGAGCGCGCCCGCCAGCTCGAGATCGACCCCGCGATCCTCGCGACCCGCGCCGACGTCGTCGCCTACCTGAAGAGCCCGCCGTCGGGGCGGCTGCTCGACTCCTGGCGCCACGAGCTCGTCGGCGAGCCGCTTCGCCGCCTCGTCGCCGGCGAGCTGGCGGTCGCCTTCGAGGGGACCTCGCTCGTCCTCGAGGAGCGCACGCGGCGCCCCGTGGCGAAGGAGCCGGCGACGGGCTAGCGGGCGGAGCCCGCCTGTTCCCCGCTCGGGAAGCGGCGTTAGGCTGTCTGCCACTCCGCAGGCTGGGGCGGTGGCTCGAGATCCAGTGAGCAGGCCTCGGTTGCGGCTTCATTTCTTCGGGAGTTCGGGGAGCGATGAAAAAGGGACGCCACCGGCGCTTCGAGGAGGCGCGCAGCATGAAGCGGGCCGTCGAGGTCGTCGTCGAACCGTGCCCGGAGTGCGGCGCCGATCCCGAGGACGACCACGCGAGCTGGTGCATGTACGAGGCGCCGGAGGAGGACGAGCTTACGGGCCTCGGCGCGGCGAGCGAGGAGGAGGGCTGAGGGCCCTTCAGCGCTCGCGGGCGCGCGTCGCGCGGCGCACCGTCGGGTGCGCGAGCGCCGCGCCCTTCGGCCGCGACGCGAGGTGCGCGACGAGGCGCCGGTAGACGGCGGCGCCGACGAGCTCGGTGAGTTCCTCGCGCATCTCGAGGTAGACCGGGCGCGCGCCGCTGAAGGCCTCGGGTGCGTCGGTGCACCACCACGCGAAGTCCTGTCCCGCCTCGCCCCAGTGGCGGCGGTCCCAGCCGGCGACCACCGAGGTGATGTGGCCGCCGGTCGTCTCGAGGTCCTCGCGGCGCAGCGGCAGCTGCCAGCAGACGTCGGGCTTCAGCCGCATTGGTGAGCGGCGCCGCTTGAGCGCCGCCTGGTGGAGGGCACAGCCGGGGCCGGCCGGGAAGCCGGGGCGGTTCAAGAAGATGCAGGAGCCGTCGACGAGGCGCGTCGTGCCGTGCGCGCCGCGCCGGGCGACGACTCCCTGGGCGCGGCCGCGCGCCGCGAACTGCCACTCCGTCTCGTCGAGCTCGGCGGCGGCTGCCTCGACGCGGGCGATGTCCTCCGGCCCCGAGAAGTGCGCGCCGTAGCTGCAGCAGCCCTCGGCGCGCTCGGGAGCCCGCTCGGAGAGCACCCCCTGGCAGCCGCAGCCGTACAGGCAGCGCCAGTTGGAGGCGAGGAAGGTGACGTCGAGGAGCCAGGTGCGCTCCTCGTCGGGATCCTCGAAGGAGACCCACTCGTGCGCGTCGGGGTCCCCGGACGGACGCGGGGTGGACGCCACGCCGAGAGGCTACCGGGAGCGGCGAGCGGCGCGGGGAGGCAGGGGCAGGTGAACGGGGGGGGACTCGCGGCCGGCGGGCAGTGTCCGGCGGGTCAGCGGGGCGCAGGGTCCGTCGGGGTGGGCCTCGTGGCGCCGATCGCGGCGAGGACCTGCTCGGCCGCCACCACCACCCCCCGCCGCCGGAGCGTCACCTGCACCGGTGCCACCGCGTAGAGGCTGCGGCGGGCCTCGAACAGCGCCCGCACCTCCTCCTCGGTCGCCTCGGCGAGGAGCGGACGGCCACGGCGCAGCGCCGGCAGCGCCGACCGCAGCTCGGAGAAGGGCTGGTCGAGGTGGACGAGGAGGGCCTCCTCGAGGAGGAGCGCCCGCGTCCCCTCGTCGCCGAGCGCCCCACCGCCGAGGGCGAGCACGACCGGAGGCCGCCGACCGAGCGCGCTCGCGATCGTCTCCGCCTCGATCTGGCGGAAGCGCGCCTCGCCCTCGGCTGCGAAGAAGTCGGCGATGCTCATCCCGATCTCGGCGACGATCAGCGCGTCGGAGTCGACGAAGGCGCGCCCGAGCGCGGCGGCGACCCGCCGGCCGATCGAGGTCTTGCCGACGCCCATGAAGCCGCAGAGCGCGACCGGCAGGTCCCCGCGGAGGGCGCCCATCACCCCGCGGGGTGGCCGGTCGGGATCCCGAGGCCGAGGAAGATCGGCTCGGCGGCGTGCAGCCGGGAGAGCTGCTCGAGCGTCGGCTCGGCGCAGCAGAACCAGGACTCGTCGAGGCGGCCGCGGCGCTCGACGGGGGGGCCGGCGGGGACCTCGAGCGGCGGGAGGCCGGGGTCCTCCTCGGAGAGGGCGCCGTAGACGAGGGCGCGGACGGCGCCGTAGGTCGCGGCCTGTGCCTCGCCTGCGGTGGCGGCGAGCTCGACGCGCGCCGCGATCGCCCCGGCGAGCTCGTCGAGGAGGGGGTCCGCCGCGTGCCAGGCGATCCCGATCGCCCCCGGCGCCGCCCCCTCGAGCGCGGCATCGAGGGTCGCGTCGTCGCGGCCGAGCAAAAGCGAGCCCGGCGGAAGGAGCAGGCGGATCGAGTACTGCACCGGATCGACGTTGTCGACGAGGTCGTGGCTCGCCACGAAGTCGAGCAGCTCGGTGAGGTCACGCCGCTCCGTCCAGGGCGTGAAGGGCAAGAGCGAGGGCCGCGGCTCGATGCCGACTTGCCGGAGGAGCTCCACACAGCGGTGCAGGTCGGCGGCGCAGTGGCCCTTGTCGAGGCGCTCGAGGACGCGGTCGCTCGTCGACTCGAAGGCGGAGGTGACGGTGACGAGCCCCGCCGCCGCCAGCTCGCCGAGCAGTCCCCCGAAGCGCAGGATGTGCGAGACCTTCACCGTCGCGTCGAAGGTCAGCGCGGGGTGCTCGGCGTGGATCGCGCCGACCACGCGGGCCGCGTGGCGGGGGCGGTTGAGGAAGTCGGGGTCGGCGAAGTGGACGTGGCGGGCGCCCTCGTCGACGAGCAGGCCGACCTCCTCGACGAGCGGCGCGAGCGCGAGCGGCTGCGAGCGGCCGCGGTGGACGAGGGGCACGGGGCAGTGACGGCAGTGGTGGTTGCAGCCCGTCGTCGACGCCACCGTTGCGACGAGGCGCTCCTCGTCGCCGGTCACGAAGCGGGCGTAGCGCGCGAGTGGCGGGAGGCCGCGGTGGTCGGCCGGGGCGGGCGGTGCCGGCGCGCGCACGGTCGCGCCGGCGAGCGCGTCGCACAGCCCGACGAGCGCGGCCGCCTCGTCGGCCTCGACCGCCGCGTCACCTGGCTCGAGGAGGCCGGCCGCCTCGGCGACCTTCGCGTAGAGGCCGAAGAAGTAGACGGGCAGCGCCGGGCGCTCGGCGCGGGCGCGGCGCGCCGCCTCCGCGCCGAGGCGGAGCGCGGTGTGCATCGGCACCGAGCAGCAGAGGCAGTCGGCCCGGGCGAGCGCCTCCTCGGGCCACTCCTCGACGGAGAGGTCGCAGGTGAGCACGGTGTGGCCGGCGGCGCGCAGCGCGCCGGCGACGGTGGTGATCCCGAGAGGGCGGGCGCCGAGCTCGTAGGTCGAGACGACGAGGGCGGTGGTCATCGCCGCGGAGCCGCGAAGGCCTCCTCGGCGGCGATCTCGACGTCGAGGAGGGCGTGCGCGGCGCGCAGCGACGCCTCGACGTGCGCGGGGTCGGCACCGGCGGCGAAGAGGAAGCCGAGGTAGCGGTCTCCTTCGGGGAGGGCGACGACGCGCCCGCCGCGGGGGATCGCGATCTCGAGGCCGACGATCCCCTCGACGAGGAGCGCGTCGCGCCGGCCGTGCACCTCGACGAGGCGCCCCGAGGAGGCGATCGGGAGCATCATCACCCCCGCCGCCCCGGCGAGGTCGGCGGGGCATCCCCCGCCGAGGGCGTTCGCGAGCACGAGCTCCTCGAGGCGCTCGCCGGTCGCGAAGCGCAGCGCCTTCGCGCAGCGGCCGCCGATGGTGCGCGCCGCGACCTCGATGAGCGTGGGGGAGAGGGCGCCCCCGACCTCGGGGAGGCGGACCTCGGCGTGCACGGGCCCCTCGGTGAGGCCGAGCGCCCGGCAACCGGCGGCCACGAGAACAGAGACGCGCGCCTGCTCGTCGGCGGCGAGGCGCGAGGGCGTCACGTAGATGGTCTCCTCGAAGAAGGGCCCCTCGAGGGGGTCCGGCTTGTCGAAGAGGCAGAGCGTCTCGAGGGCACCCCCGGCGAGCAGGCCCTCGAGTGCCACCTCGCGGCCCGGGACGTAGGCCTCGGCGAGCAGCGCCTCGCCGGAAAGGCCGCACTCCTCGAGGATCCGCTCGATGCGGGCGACCGCCGCCTGTGCCTCGCCGGCGTCGTCCGCACGGATCACGCCGCGGCTCGCCGCCAGCGAGAGGGGCTTCAGGACCATCGGATAGCCGAGCTCGTGTCCGGCGCGGCGGAGCGCCTCGGGGCGTGCGGCTCCCCCCGGCAGCGGCAGCGACGCGGGCTGGTTGACGCCGGCGGCGGCGAGCTTGGCGCGCAGGAGGGACTTGTCGGTGGTGGCGCGCACCGCGTCGAGGGGGTTGTGGCGAAGGCCGAGGCGCGCCGCGCCGAGCGCCCCGGCGAGCGCGCCGCGGTCGTCGACGGCGAGCACCGCGTCGAGCGGGACGCGTCGACCGAAGTCCTCGATCACCCCCGCGGCGGCGAGCGGGTCGTCGACGGGCAGACGGAGGAAGTGGTCACCCATGATCGCGGCGAGCGCCTGTGCCTCCTCGCTGGCGGTGACGACCTCCACCCCGAGGCGGGCCGCGGCGGCGAGGAACTCGGGCGCCCGGTAGGTGCTCGTCGGCAGGATGAGCAGGACGCGGGCCACGCCACATCATGCCGGTTCCGTGCCACTGCTCCGCCCGGTGGGGGGTCCTTCGCGCCAGGCCGTAGCATGGGCGCATGGCTGCCGACGACGTCATCGAGCCGGTGCTGCAGGTCACCGATGCCGCCCGCGCCCTTATCTCCGAGGCGCGCGCCGGCGAGCCCGAGCCGGAGCACCTCGCGCTCTTCCTCGAGGTGAGCGGTGCCGCAGACGGCGCGTACACCTACGACATGTGGTTCGAGAAGGCCACCGACGCTGGCCCGCGCGACGCCGTCCACCCCCACGACGACCTCACGGTGGTGGTCGCCGCGGCGAGCATTGCGCAGGTGCGCGGCGCGACCCTCGACGTGAACGACGGCGGGCTGGCGATGCTCAACCCGAACACGCCGCCCGAGGCGCAGCACCACGACCACGAGCACCTCGAGGTGCCGACGAGCGACCTCTCGAGCCCGCTCGAGCTGGCCGTGCTCGAGGTGCTCGAGCAGGAGATCAACCCGCAGATCGCCTCGCACGGCGGCCGCGCCGACCTCGTCGCCGTCGACGACGGCGTCGCCTACCTCCGCCTCTCCGGCGGCTGCCAGGGCTGCGGGATGGCGGAGGTCACCCTCACCCAGGGGATCTCGGTGGCGATCAAAGAGGCCGTCCCCGAGATCGTCGAGATCGTCGACGTCACCCAGCACGAGTCGGGCGAGAACCCCTACTTCGCCAGCGCCAAGAAGTAGCCCGGTCGAAGATGAGCCCGGCCCGCGCCGGGGCGCCCCGGTGAGCGCCCGCGGCGAGCACCTCCTCCTCGTCGGGACGATGGGGAGCGGCAAGACGACGGTCGGGCGCGCCCTCGCCGAGGCGATCGGCCGCCCCTTCCTCGACAGCGACGAGGCGCTCACCGCCGCGGGGCGCAGCGCGCCCGAGCGCCTGCGCGACGAGGGCCTCGCGGCGCTGCACCGCGCCGAACGCGAGGTCTTGAGCGACCAGCTCGCCGGGCCGCCGGCGGTGATCGCGGTGGCCGCGAGCGTGATCGAGGACCCCGCGAGCGCGGCGCGCCTCGTGTCGGCCGGAGAGGTCGTCTACCTGCGCGCCGAGGTCGCGGTGCTGGTGGGGCGCGTCGAGAAGGACCCGCCCCGGCCGCTCCCGGGCCCGGCGTCCGAGGTCCTCCCCGCACTCGACGGCGCGCGCCGTGCGGCCTACGCGGCGATCGCCACGCTCACCGTCGACGTCGACCATGCGAGCCCCGCGGCGATCGTCAGCGCGATCATCGACGGACTCGCCCGCAGCGTGCAGGTGCCCCTAGGGGAGCGCGCCTACGAGGTCGTCATCGGACCCGGCGTCCGCCGCCGGCTCGCCCGCCACCTCCCCGCCGGCGCGCGGCGGGCGGCGATCGTCACCCAGGGCGGGATCCCCGTCGCCGCCGAGCCGGGCATCGAGTCGGCGCGCTTCGAGATCGGCGACGGGGAGGGGGCGAAGTCCCTTTCGACGGTCGAGGAGCTGTGCCGCGGCTTCTCGCGCTTCGGCCTCACCCGCAGCGACGTGGTCGTCGGCGTCGGCGGCGGCGTGGTCACCGACGTCGCCGGCTTCGCCGCCTCCTGCTACCACCGCGGCGTCGCGGTGGTGCACCTCTCGACCACCCTTCTCGGCCAGGTGGACGCGGCGATCGGCGGCAAGACGGGCGTCAACCTCCCCGAGGGGAAGAACCTCGTCGGCGCCTTCTGGCAGCCGCACGCGGTCCTCTGCGACACGGCCACCCTCGACACCCTCCCCGAGCGGGAGCGGCGCTCGGGCTCGGGGGAGATGGCGAAGTACGCCTTCCTCGGCGTCGACGACCTCGACGAGCTGCCCCTCGCCGAGCAGGTGCGGGCCTGTGTCGAGCTGAAGGCCGAGGTCGTCGCGGCCGACGAGCGCGAGGGCGACCGCCGCATGCTCCTCAACTACGGCCACACGCTTGCGCACGCCCTCGAGGCGGCGGGCTTCGCCGACGGCCCGGGCCGGGACGGCATCGACCTCCGCCACGGCGAGGCGGTCGCGATCGGCCTCGTCTTCGCGGCGCGCCTCGCGCGTCGCCTCGGCCGCATCGACGACCGCCGCGTCGACCGCCACCTCGAGGTGGTGCACGCCTACGGCCTCTCCGACGAGCTGCCGCACGGCGTCGACCACGACGAGCTGCTCGTCCTCATGGGACGGGACAAAAAGGCAACGGCCGGACTCACCTTCGTCCTCGACGGGGACAAGGGGGTGGAGGTCGTCCGCGACGTCCCCGCGGAGGCCGTCGCCGCGACCCTGGCCGAGGCCTCGGCGTGAGCGGCACCAGCGGGATCCTGCTCCTCCTCTCGGGGCCCAACCTGGCGCTCCTCGGCGAGCGCCAGCCGCACATCTACGGCAAGACCACCCTCGCCGAGCACGCGGCGAGCGCCGAGGCCACCGCCCTCGCGGCGGGGCTCACCTTCGAGCACCTGCAGGCCGAGTCAGAGGGGGCACTCGTCGACGCGGTGCACGGCGCGCGCGGCCGGGTGGCGGCGATCGTCATCAACGCCGGCGCGCTCACCCACTACGGCTGGTCGCTGCACGACGCCCTCGCCGCCTTCGAGGGGCCCGTCGTCGAGCTCCACCTCTCCAACCCCGACGCCCGCGAGCCCTGGCGCCGCCATTCGGTGCTGGCGCCGGTGGTCGACGGCTCGATCGCCGGCTTCGGGGGCCTCGGCTACCTCCTCGCCGTCGAGGCCGCGGCCGCCCTGCTCGCGGCGCGCTGAGCGGCGCGCGACGGTCATCGTCGCGACGCGAGGCCGTAGATTCGGAGGGTGACCCCCGCGCTGAACCTCGCCGAGATGCCCGACGCCGCGGTCGCCAGCCGCCTCGGGAGGCTGCGCCCCCTCCTCGCCGGCTCGGGCTGTGACGCCCTGCTCGTCACCAAGCTCGAGAACGTCCGCTACCTCACCGGCTTCAGCGGCTCGTCGGCGATGCTCCTCGTCACCGCGAAGGGCGCACTGCTCACCACCGACGGCCGCTACCAGGAGCAGTCGGCCGAGCAGCTCGCCGCGGCGGGCGTCGAGGCCGAGATCACGATCGGCCGCCCCGAGGTGCAGCTCGACGCGCTCGAGCGCTTCGCCGCCGACGCGCCGCGCCTCGGCCTCGAGGCCGCCTCGCTCTCCTGGGCGCAGCAGCGGCGCCTCGCCGAGCGCCTGAGCGCCGAGCTCGTGCCGACGAGCGGCCTCGTCGAGCAGCTCCGGCTGGTGAAGGACGAGGGCGAGCTGGCGCGCATCGAGGCGGCCTGCGACATCGCCGACGCCGCGCTCGCGCACGTGAAGGAGCGCCTCGCCGAGGAGCCGACCGAGTCCGAGTTCGCCGCCGAGCTCGAGTTCGAGATGCGCCGCCGCGGCGCGCAGGGGCCGGCCTTCGAGACGATCGTCGCCGCCGGCCCGAACTCGGCGATGCCGCACCACCGCCCCTCGGACCGCAGGGTCGTCGAGCGGGAGCTCGTGGTCGTCGACTTCGGCGCCACCTTCGACGGCTACCGCTCCGACATGACGCGCACCTTCGTCGTCGGCAGGCCCGACAGCGAGCTCGTCGACCTCCTCGACGCCGTCCTCACCTCCCAGCGCGCCGGCGTGCGCGCGCTGGGTCCCGGGGTGCCGAGCGCGGCCATCGACGAGGCCTGCCGCAGCTCGCTCACCGAGGCCGGCTACGGGGCCGCCTTCCTGCACTCGACCGGCCACGGGGTGGGCCTCGAGATCCACGAGGCCCCGGCGGTGGCGCAGGGGGCTGCTGATATCCTCGCCGCCGGCTCGGTGGTCACCGTCGAGCCCGGCGCGTACCTCGCGGGCAAGGGCGGCGTCAGGATCGAGGACAGTCTCGTCATCACCGATGACGGCGCCCGCGTGCTCACCAAGTCGACCAAGGACCATCTCCTGTAAATGGCGCTCTCCACGAATGACCTGAAGAACGGCATGGCGCTCGACCTCTCCGACGGGCTCTTCCAGGTCGTCGAGTTCCAGCACGTGAAGCCCGGCAAGGGCGGCGCGTTCGTCCGCACCAAGCTCCGCAACGTGCGCACCAAGGCCGTCGTCGAGCGCACCTTCCGCGCCGACGAGAAGGTCGAGCAGGCGATGATCGACAAGCGCGAGATGCAGTACCTCTACAAGGACGTCGACGCCTACGTCTTCATGGACAACGTCTCCTACGAGCAGATGAACGTCTCGGGGAGCTCGCTCGGCAGCGCCGCCTCCTACCTGAAGGAGGGCGACAGCGCGGTGCTCGAGCTCTACAACGACGAGATCGTCGACGTCGACATGCCCGCCGCGGTCGAGCTCGCGATCACCGAGACCGAGCCGGGCATCCAGGGCGACCGCGTCTCGGGCGCCCGCAAGCCGGCGACCACCGAGACCGGCCTCGTCGTGCAGGTCCCGCTCTTCGTCAACCCCGGTGACCGGATCAAGGTGGACACCCGGTCCGGTGAGTACCTCACCCGCGCCTGATCCTCCCCCTGCGGCTGTCGGCGCGCGGCGGCGCTCTCGCGAGCGGGCCCTCGGGCTGCTCTACGAGGCGGAGGCGAAGGCCATCACCCCTGCCGAGCTCCTGAAGGAGCTCCCCGTCGCCCCCGAGCACTTCGCCGCGGCGCTCGTTAGCGGGGTCTCCGGTCGCCTCCCCGAGATCGACGGGCTCATCTCGCGCTTCGCGCGCGACTGGGGCCTCGACCGCCTCCCCGCCGTCGACCGCCAGCTGCTGCGCCTCTCGATCTACGAGCTCCTCGACCAGGCGGAGGTGCCCGTGGCGGTCGTCATCGACGAGGCCGTGGAGCTCGCCAAGCAGTACTCGACCGAGGAGTCGAGCCGCTTCGTGAACGGGGTGCTGTCGGCCGTCGCCAGCGAGGTCCGCCCCACCAAGGCCGCCTCGTGAGCGAGGCCTACGCCGCCTCGGGGGTCGACTACGAGACCCTCGACGCGGCCAAGCGCTTCGCGCTCACCGCGGCGCGCGCGACGGCCGAGCTCGGCGCGGCGCGCGGCGCCCGCCTCGACGCGGGCTTCTTCGGGGAGCCCGCGGCGCTCGTCGAGGTCGGCTCGCTGCGCCTCGGCTTCGTCCTCGAGTGCCTCGGGACGAAGTCGCTCATCGCCGCGGCGCTGGAGGAGGCGACCGGCGCCGACCACTACTCGGCGATCGGCTTCGACACCGTGGCCGCGGCGGTCAACGACTGCTGCTGCGTCGGCGCGCTGCCGGTCGTCGTGAACGCCTACTTCGCGACCGGCGCCGCCGATTTCTACGGCGGCAGCCGACACCGCTCGCTCGTCGAGGGCTTCGCGCGCGGCTGCGCCGCGGCCGGGGCGAGCTGGGGTGGGGGCGAGTCGCCGACCCTCTCCGGGATCGTCAGCCCGCAGGCGATCGACCTCGCCGCCGCCGCGATCGGCATCGTCCCCCCCGGCGCCGAGCCGCTCGCCGCGCCGCGCCTCGAGGTCGGGGACGAGATCGTCCTCGTCGCTTCCTCGGGGCTCCACCAGAACGGGGCGTCGCTGGTGCGCAGCGTCGCGGAGCGGCTCGACGGCGGCCTGCTCGCGCCCCTCCCCTCGGGGCGCCTTTTCGGCGAGGCCGTCCTCGACGAGAGCGTCATCTATGCACCGCTCGTCGAGGCGCTGCTGCGCAGCGAGGGGCGCCTTCACTACGCGAGCAACATCACCGGCCACGGCCTGCGCAAGCTGATGCGCGCCGACCGCGAGCTCCGCTACCGCGTCGACGAGCTGCCCGAGGTGCCCGAAGTGCTCACCTTCCTCGCCGGCGCCGCCGGCCTCGACGACCGCGAGGCCTACGGCACCCTCAACATGGGCGCGGGCTACGCGCTGTTCGTCGCCGCCGGCGAAGGCGCGGCGACCTGTGCTCAGGCGACCGCCCTCGGCCTGCGGGCCCTCGTCGCCGGTGAGGTCGAGGAGGGCCGCCGCTCGGTGCTGCTCGCGCCGCTCGGCGTCACCTACGCCGCGGACGAGCTCGAGCTGCGGTAGCGGCGCCTCCCCGGGAGGACGCGCGCCGACGGCTGCTCCGTTACCATTGGGGCGGACGTGAAACGGGTCCCGTGAGGCCCGTACGGACGAGGAGTGGACGTGGCAGAGCGCGAGCGACGGTTGGCGCGCCCAACCGGGAAGGTCTTCGCGGCGCGTTCCCTCGTGATGGGACCCGACGACGTGCGCCGCGCCCTCGTCCGCATCGCGCACGAGATCCTCGAGCGCAACCACGGTACCGAGGACCTCGTCGTCATCGGACTGCAGACCGGTGGTGTCCCCCTCGCGGAGAAGCTCGTCGCCCAGCTCTCCGAGATCGGCGAGACGACCGTCCCCCTCGGCACCCTCGACGTCGCCTTCTACCGCGACGACATCGGTCTGCGCCCGGTGCACGCCGAGGCGACCGACATCGGCGGCGACCTCACCGACAAGGTGGTGGTCCTCGTCGACGACGTGCTCTTCACCGGGCGCACGGTGCGCGCTGCCCTCGACGCGCTGCGCGACCACGGGCGGGCGCGGGCCACCCAGCTGGCGGTGATGGTCGACCGCGGGCACCGGGAGCTCCCGATCCGCCCGGACTACGTCGGGAAGAACCTCCCGACCCGCATGGACGAGGTCGTGGACGTCTCCGAGGCGGGCGTGGCGATCGGCGAGATGGTGGAGGGCGAGTGATGGGGTCGACCAACCTGCTCGAGATCGGCGACCTCGGACGCGAGGGGATCCTCCGCATCCTGCACGACGCCGAGGCCTTCACCGAGGTCTCCTCCCGCCCGATCCCGATGGTCCCGGCGCTGCGCGGCAAGACCGTCGCGACCCTGTTCTTCGAGGCCTCGACGCGCACCCGCCTGTCCTTTGAGACCGCGGCGCGGCGCCTCTCGGCCTCGACGATGAGCTTCAGCGCCCAGGGCTCGTCGCTGCAGAAGGGCGAGTCGCTGCGCGACACCGTCGAGACCCTCGACGCGATGGGCGTCGACGCGATGGTCGTCCGCCATTCCTCCTCGGGCGCCCCCGCCCTCGTCGCCAACTGGGTCGAGGCGGCGGTGGTGAACGCCGGCGACGGCCAGCACGAGCACCCCACGCAGGCCCTCCTCGACTGCTACACGATCCGCCACGCCCTCGGCCTCGCCAGTGACGCGGACCTCGCCGGGCTGCGGGTCGCGATCGTCGGCGACGCCCGCCACTCGCGCGTCTGCCGCTCGAACGTCGCGGCGATGACCGCCCTCGGCGCCAGGGTGGTGCTCGTCGCGCCGCGCACCCTGCTGCCCCCCTCGCTCGAGGGCTGGCCGGTCGAGGTGACGACGGACCTCGACGGTCTGCTCGGTGAGCTCGACGTCTGCTACCTGCTGCGGCTGCAGAGCGAGCGGATGGAGGGCGAGCTCCTGCCCTCCCTCGCCGAGTACCACGACCGCTTCGGCCTCACCGTCGAGCGGGCGGCGCGCCTCTCCGAGGGGGCGGTCGTGATGCACCCCGGCCCGATGAACCGCGGCATCGAGATCGACCCCGAGGTCGCCGACGCCCCGAACTCGCTCATCACCGCCCAGGTGCGCAACGGCGTCGCCGTGCGCATGGCGGTGCTCTTCTCGCTGCTCGCCGAGGTCCCCGGCGACCAGGCGATCGACGTCCCCGGGATCACGATCGAGGAAGGGGCACTGCGTGGCTGAGGCACCGGGACTCCCGGGCGGCGCGGCGGTCGCGCTGCGCGGCGGGCGGGTCGTCGACGAGCACGGGGAGCGGCGCGCCGACCTCCTCGTCGTCGACGGAGCGATCGCCGCGGTCGGGGAGCGCCTCGAGCTGCCGGGCGGCACCGTCGAGGTCGACTGCGGTGGCGCGGTCGTCGCACCCGGCCTCGTGGACCTGCACACCCACCTCCGCGAGCCGGGGGGCGAGCGTGCCGAGACGGTCGAGAGCGGGAGCCGGGCGGCGGCCCTCGGCGGCTACGCGGCGGTCGTCGCGATGCCGAACACCGAGCCGACGATCGACTGCGCGGCGATCGTGCGCGACGTGCGCGGCCTCGCCAAGGAGGCGCTCTGCCACGTCGCGGTCGCGGGGGCGATCACCGAGGGGCGCCGCGGCGAGCGCCTGGCGGCGATCGGCGAGATGGCCGCGCTCGGGGTGGTGCTCTTCACCGACGACGGGAGCGGCGTCCAGGACAACGGCCTCATGCGCCGCGCCCTCGAGTACGCGAGCGACCTCGGGGTCGTGCTCGCCGAGCACTGCGAGGACTCCTCGCTCGCGGCCGGGGGGCACATGCACGAGGGCGCCGTCTCGGCGCGCCTCGGGATCCCCGGTCAACCCGCGCTCGCCGAGGAGCAGATGCTCGCCCGCGACCTCGCCCTCGTGCGGGTGACGGGCGCGCCGATGCACTTCCTCCACCTCTCGACGGCCGGCTCGGTCGCGCTCGTCGCCGCCGCCAAGTCCGAGGGCCTCCCGGTCACGGCCGAGGCGACCCCGCACCACCTCACCCTCACCGACGAGCTGGTCTCGAGCTACGACGCCCGCTTCAAGGTCAACCCTCCGCTGCGCACCGCCCCCGACACCGAGGCGGTGCGGGCAGGGCTGCGCTCGGGGGTGATCGACGCGATCGCGACCGACCACGCCCCCCATCCCGCCGAGCGCAAGGAGGAGCCCTTCGACCTCGCGCCGCCGGGGATGACGGGCCTCGAGACGGCGCTCGCGGTCGCGCACAGCGTCCTCGTCGCCGAAG
Organism: Acidimicrobiales bacterium; assembly: GCA_035533595.1. Classification (NCBI taxonomy): domain Bacteria; kingdom Bacillati; phylum Actinomycetota; class Acidimicrobiia; order Acidimicrobiales; species Acidimicrobiales bacterium. Next base: position 84,646 of record DATLTN010000024.1, on the reverse strand, counting down.
CGGGCGAGGAGGCGCTCACCCTCGCCGACCTCTTCGCCCTTCTCAGCTGGCAGCCGGCCGAGATCGCCCGCCTGCGCGACGCCGGCTTCGGCGGGCCGCTCACCCCCGGCAGCCCGGCGCACGTCGTCGTCTTCGACCCCGCACAGCGCTGGACGGTCGTCCCCGAGCAGAGCGCCTCGCGCAGCCGCAACACCCCCTTCGGCGGGCGCGAGCTCACCGGGCGCGTGCGCCACCAGCTCTTGGGGGGCGAGGTGGTCGTCCTCGCCGGGGCGGCGACCCGATGAGCCGCCTCGACCGCCCCGAGGGGCTGCTCGTCCTCGCCGACGGCACGACCTTCGAGGGGGAGGCGATCGGCGCGCTCGCCGACGGCGGCGCCAACGCCTTCTCCGGCGAGGTCGTCTTCAACACCTCGATGTCGGGCTACCAGGAGATCATCACCGACCCCTCCTACGCCGGGCAGGTGCTCTGCTTCACCTACCCGCACATCGGGAGCTACGGGGTGACGCACCTCGACACGGAGTCGCGCCGCCCCTTCTGCAGGGGCGTGATCGTCCGCGACCTCGTGGAGACCCCGAGCAGCTGGCGGAGCGAGGGGGGCCTCGAGCAGCTGCTCAGCGCGGCGGGCGTCGGCGGCCTCACCGGGGTCGACACCCGGCGCCTCACCCGCCACGTCCGCGAGGCGGGGTCGATGCCCGGCGCCTTCGGCATCCTCCCCGAGGCCGAGCTGCTCGCGCTCGCGCAGCGCGAGCCGGGGACGGCGGGGCGGGACCTCGTCGCCGAGGTCACCACCGAGCGCGCCTACCGCTCGGGCGGGGGGCGCTTCTCGGTCGTCGCCTACGACTACGGCATCAAGTCGACGATCCTGCAGCACCTCGGCGCGCTCGCGACCGTCGAAGTGGTGCCGGCGACGACGCCCGCGGCCGAGGTGCTCGCCCGCTGCCCCGACGGGGTCTTCCTCTCCAACGGCCCCGGCGACCCCGCCGCGCTCGGCCACCTCACGGACGAGCTCAAGAAGCTCCTCGGCGAGGTCCCCATCTTCGGGATCTGCCTCGGCCACCAGCTGCTCGCGTCGGCCCTCGGGGCCGAGACCTTCAAGCTCCCCTTCGGCCACCACGGCGCCAACCACCCGGTGCGGCGCCTCTCCAGCGGGCAGGTGGAGGTCACCTCCCAGAACCACGGCTACGCGGTGACCGAGGGCTCGATCGAGGGCGCGGAGGTCACGCACGTGAGCCTCAACGACGGGGTGATCGAGGGGATCGCCGTCCCCGGCGCAGAGGCCTTCTCGGTGCAGTACCACCCCGAGGCGGGCCCCGGGCCGCACGACGCGCACTACCTCTTCGAGAGCTTCGTCGCCCTCATGGAGCGGCACGACGCGAAGGCGGGGGCCCGCTGATGGGGCGGCGCGAGGACCTCTCCTCGATCCTCGTCGTCGGTTCCGGGCCGATCGTCATCGGCCAGGCGTGCGAGTTCGACTACTCCGGCACCCAGGCCTGCCGGGTGCTCGTCGAGGAGGGCTACCGGGTCATCCTCGCCAACTCCAACCCGGCGACGATCATGACCGACCCCGGCATCGCCGACCGCACCTACATCGAGCCGCTCGCGCACGACGTGCTCGCGCAGATCATCGAGCGGGAGCGCCCCGACGCCCTCCTCCCGACGATGGGCGGCCAGACGGCCCTCAACCTCGCGATGGCCCTCACCGAGTCGGGGGTGCTCGAGGCGCACGGCGTGCAGCTGATCGGGGCCAACGCTGAGGCGATCCGCACCGCCGAGGACCGCGACGCCTTCAAGCGGGCGATGACCGAGGTCGGCCTCGCCTCACCGGAGTCGGGCTTCGCCCACGACCTTGAGGAGGCGCTCGAGATCGGCGAGACGATCGGCTTCCCGATCATGGTGCGCCCGAGCTTCATCCTCGGCGGCGCGGGCACCGGGATCGCGAAGGACCGCGACGAGCTCGTCGGCCTCGCCGCCTTCGGCCTCGCCGCCTCGCCGATCCACGAGATCCTCGTCGAGCGTTCGATCGCCGGCTGGAAGGAGTACGAGCTCGAGCTGATGCGCGACCGCGTCGACAACTGCGTCGTCGTCTGCTCGATCGAGAACTTCGACCCGATGGGGGTGCACACCGGCGACTCGATCACCGTCGCCCCCGCGCAGACTCTCTCCGACGTCGAGTACCAGGAGATGCGCGACGACGCCTTCACCTGCATCCGCCGGGTCGGGGTCGAGACCGGCGGCTCCAACATCCAGTTCGCCGTCGACCCCCGCTCGGGGGACCGCCTCGTGATCGAGATGAACCCCCGCGTCAGCCGTTCCTCGGCGCTCGCCTCCAAGGCGACGGGCTTCCCGATCGCGAAGATCGCCGCCCGCCTCGCCGTCGGCTACACGCTCGACGAGATCCAGAACGACATCACCGGGGCGACGCCCGCGAGCTTCGAGCCGACGATCGACTACGTCGTCACCAAGGTCCCCCGCTGGGCCTTCGAGAAGCTGCCCGGCGCCCCTGACCGGCTGGGGACGCGGATGCAGTCCGTCGGCGAGGTGATGGCGATCGGCCGCACCTTCGCCGAGTCCTTCCAGAAGGCGCTGCGCGGCCTCGAGCAGGGGCGCTACGGGCTGAACGCCGACCCCGCGGAGGTCGTCTACGCCTCCCGCAGTGACGACGAGCTCGTCGCCCTCGCCTCGGTGGCCACGCCGGCTCGCCCCTTCGAGCTCGCCGCCGCGCTGCAGCGCGGGGTGAGCGTCGAGCGCCTCGCCGAGGCGACGGGCATCGACCGCTGGTTCCTCGACCGCATCGCCGAGATCACCGAGGCGCGCAACGCCCTGCAGGCGCGGGCGGGGCACGAGGGGGGGAGCGCACTGCTGGCGGCGCTCACCCGCGGCGAGCTCCGGCGGCTGAAGCGGCTCGGCTTCGCCGACGCGCAGCTCGGCTACCTCCTCGGCACCGAAGAGGAGGCGGTGCGCGAGCGGCGCGCGGCGCTCGGGGTGCACCCGACCTACAAGACGGTCGACACCTGCGGCGCCGAGTTCGCGGCCGCCACGCCGTACTACTACTCGACCTTCGAGGACGAGAGCGAGGTCGCCCCGAGCACGAAGGAGACGGTGATCATCCTCGGCTCGGGGCCGAACCGCATCGGCCAGGGCATCGAGTTCGACTACTGCTGCGTGCACGCCTCGATGGCGCTGCGCGAGGCGGGCTACGAGACGGTGATGGTCAACTGCAACCCCGAGACCGTCTCCACCGACTACGACACCTCGGACCGCCTCTACTTCGAGCCGATCACCGAGGAGGACGTGCGCGGCGTGATCGCCGCCGAGCGCGCCGCGGGGGGGAGCCTCGCCGGGGTGATCGTCGGCCTCGGGGGGCAGACCCCGCTGAAGCTCGCCGCCGCCCTCAGCGACCTCGTCCTCGGCACCGCCGCGGGGGCGATCGACCTCGCCGAGGACCGGGAGCGCTGGAACGTCCTCTGCGCCCAGCTGGAGATCCCCCAGCCGGCGGGGGGGACGGCACGCAGCCTCGACGAGGCGCTCGCGGTCACCGAGCGCATCGGCTACCCGGCCCTCGTCCGCCCGAGCTACGTCCTCGGCGGGCGGGCGATGGAGATCGTCTACGACGGGGACGACCTCGCGCAGGCGATGGCGAGCATCGCCGGCTTCGCCGAGGGCCAGACCGCGGGCTCGCTCGGGCGAGAGGGCGGCCTCGCCGCCACCCGCCCGGTGCTCGTCGACCGCTTCTTGGAGGACGCCACCGAGGTCGACGTCGACGCGGTGCGCGACCGCACCGGAAAGGTGCTGATCGGCGGGATCATGGAGCACGTCGAGGAGGCAGGCGTGCACTCCGGCGACTCGGCCTGCGCGATCCCGCCGCCGACGCTCTCGGTCGAGACGACGGCGGTCCTCGAGCAGTACACGGCGCGCATCGCCGAGGCGCTCTCGGTCGTCGGCCCGATCAACGTCCAGTACGCGGTGCAGCAGGGGCAGGTCTTCGTGATCGAGGCCAACCCGCGCGCGAGCCGCACCGTCCCCTTCGTCGCCAAGGCGACGGGGGTCCCGCTCGCGAAGATCGCGGCCCGCACGATGCTCGGCGCGACGCTCGCGGAGCTGCGCGCCGAGGGCCTCCTCCCCCCACCCGCGGCGCCCCGGCGGGTTGCGGTCAAAGAGGCGGTGCTGCCCTTCTCCCGCTTCCCCGAGGTGGACGCCCTGCTCGGTCCCGAGATGCGCTCCACCGGCGAGGTGATGGGGCTCGCCGCCACCTTCGGCCTCGCCTTCGCGAAGAGCCAGATCGCGGCGGGCAACCGCCTCCCCGAGGAGGGGGGGATCTTCTTCTCCCTCGCCGACCGCGACAAGCCGCAGGGGCTGGTGGCGGCGCGCGCCTTCGCCGAGCTCGGCTTCACCATCGCCGCCACGGAGGGCACCGCCAGCTACCTCGAGGCCAATGGGGTCGCGGTCGAGACGCGCGTCGCCAAGCTCTCCGAGGTGCGCGCCCCCGGCGCGCCGAGCGAGGACGGGTTGGTCGACGCCACGGCGCTCATCGCCTCGGGGCGCCTGCAGCTCGTCGTGAACACCCCCCGCGGCCGCGGCCCACGCGCCGACGGCGCGTACATCCGCCACGCCGCCGGCGCGGCCGACATCCCGATCCTCACCACCGCGGCGGCGGCGCGCGCCGCCGCCGCGGGGATCGCCGACTGGAAGCGGCACGGCCTCTCGGTGCTCAGCCTGCAGGAGCACCACGCCGAGCTCCGCCCGGCAGTCGGGGAGCAGGTGGGCCAAGGGTGAGGGCGACCAAGGTCGGCTCGCTGCTGTTGAAGAACGCGGTGATGACCGCCGCCGGCACCGCCGGCCACGGCGCCGAGCTCGGCGACTACCTCGACCTCTCGGCCCTCGGCGCGCACGTGGTGAAGTCCCTCGCCCCCTATCCCTGGGACGGCAACCCCTCCCCCCGCGTCGCGCCGGTGCCGGGGGGGATGCTGAACAGCGTCGGGCTGCAGGGCCCGGGGGTCGCCGCCTGGCTGGAGGAGGAGCTGCCCTCCCTCGAGGCGAGCGGCGCGGCGGTCGTCGCGAGCATCTGGGGGCGACGCGTCGAGGACTACGCCGAGGCCGCCGGGGCCCTCGCCGCGGCGCCGGCCTGCGTGGTCGCGGTCGAGGTCAACGTCTCCTGCCCGAACGTCGAGGACCGGCTGAGGATGTTCGCCCACTCGCCCTCGGCGACGGCGGAGGTGGTGGCCGCCACCGCGGGCTGTCGCCGTCCCCGCTGGGCGAAGCTCTCCCCGAACGTCACCGACATCACCGAGATCGCCGCCGCCGCCCTCTCCGCCGGGGCGGAGGCGGTGACGCTCACCAACACCCTGATCGGCCTCGACCTCGACCTCGAGCGCCGCCGCCCCGTGCTCGGGGCGGGCGGGGGCGGCCTCTCCGGGCCGCCACTCCGCCCGGTCGCGCTGCGCGCCGTCTATGACACGCGCGCCGCCCTCCCGGAGGCGGCGATCATCGGGGTGGGGGGCGTCTCGAGCGGCGCCGACGCGCTGAAGTTCCTGCTCGCCGGGGCGAACGCGGTGCAGGTGGGCACCGCGACCCTCGCCGAGCCGCGCGCCGCAGCGCGGGTCCTCGCCGAGCTCGAGGGGCTCCTCGACCGCGCTGGGGTGGAGAGCATCGACGAGCTGATCGGAGCGGCCCATGGCGACTGAACCCACGGCCGCGAAGCCACCGCCGCCGGCCTTCCCGCACCGCGAGCGCCTCGCCCTCGCCCTCGACGTCGAGTCCCTCGAGCGCGCCGTCGAGCTCGCCGCCGCGCTCGCCCCCTACCTCGGCGTCGCGAAGGTCGGCCTCGAGCTCTACAGCGCGGCCGGCCCCGCCGCCGTCGAGGCTTTGCGCGAGCTCGGCCTCTCGGTCTTTGTCGACCTGAAGCTGCACGACATCCCGACGACCGTCGAGCGCGCCGCCGCGGTCCTCGGTTCCCTCGGCGTCGCCTACGCCACCGTCCACACCGCCGGGGGGGCGCCGATGTGCGCGGCGGCCGCGGCCGGCCTCGCGGCGGGTGCCGCGCGCGCCGGCCTGCCGGCGCCGGTCGGCCTCGGCGTCACCGTCCTCACGAGCGAGGCCGCCGCCTCCCCCGAGCTGCTCACGGCGCGCGCCGCCCTCGCCGCCGCGGCCGGCCTGCGCGGCCTCGTCTGCGGCGCGCCCGACCTCCCCGCCGTGCGCGCCGCGGCGCCCGGCCTCCTCACCGTCGTCCCCGGCACCCGCCCGCCCGGCGCCGCCCTCGACGACCAGGCCCGCACCGCCACCCCCGCCGAGGCGCTCGCGGCCGGCGCCGACCTCCTCGTCATCGGGCGGGCGGTCACGCACGCGCCGGACCCGGTGGCGGCCGCGTTGACGCTCCATGAACATCTCGCGACCGCCGCGACATGGTGAGGCACCCCCGACCCCACTAGCTGGGGCGTTGCAGCGATGCCCAGCTTGCTCGCAGATACAATCCCCACCCAGCAGTGCACGCCTGGGGGTTCCGTGACCCAACCGACCGGCCGCAGCGGCAGGGTGGGGGTCCGGTTGCGGGGGCCCTGAAACGTCCGCGCGAACGTCGCGGACCTATGTCAAGGAGGAGCAATGGTGGGTGCCAAGAGGCGCCGCACGCTCATCTCATCCGGGGTGACGATCCTCGCGACCGGTTGTGTCGCGTTGATGCTCACCGCGTGTGGAGCGGGGGCGGCGCAGAAGCCGGCAGCGAGCTCGGGGGGCGTCGTCAACTGGGCCGAACAGCCCCAGGGGACGCCGAACTTCATCTTCCCGTTCATGCCGATCAACTACTTCAGCGTCGCGAACATCAGCCAGTTCCAGTACATGATGTTCCGCCCGCTCTACTTCTTCGGCACCGGCTCGCAGCCGACGCTCAACTCCTCGCTGTCGCTCGCGAGCGCGCCGAAGTACTCCAACGGGAACAAGACGGTCACCATCAACATGAAGACCAACTACAAATGGTCCAACGGTGAGGCCGTCGACGCGCAGGACGCGCTGTTCTTCTTCAACATGCTGAAGACGGACAAGTCGCACTGGGCGGCGTACGCGCCGGGGACCATCCCCGACGACATCGCCTCGATCACGACGCCGTCGAAGTACAAGCTGGTGGTCAACCTCACCGGCTCGGTGAACCCCTACTGGTTCACCTACAACGAGCTGAGCCAGATCACGCCGATGCCGCTCGCCTGGGACGTCACCTCGACGAGCGCCAAGGCCGGCTCCGCGGCCTGCGCCACCTCGACGTACGCGGCGCTCGTCGTCGACGCCAAGGGCGCGCCGACCAACGCCGCCGCGAAGGCCTGTGACGCGGTCTACACCTTCCTGTCGAGCCAGTCCGGCTACGACCCGGCCAACCCGAGCGCGGCGAACAACTCGCTCGCCACCTACGCGACGAACCCGCTCTGGCAGGTCGTCGACGGCCCGTGGCACCTCACCGCGTTCAGCTCGACCGGTGCCGCCTCGTTCAAGCCCAACGCGAAGTACGACGGGCCGATCAAGGCGAAGATCAGCCAGTTCAACGAGCTGCCCTTCACCTCCACGTCGTCTGAGTACTCCGCCCTGCTCGGCGGCAAGCTGCAGTACGGCTACCTGCCCCCCGAGGACGTGACCAAGGCGACGAAGAACCCGACCAAGCCGGCGGGCAACCCGCCCTCGCTGAAGGGTTTCCAGATGAACCCCGTCTACGTCTGGGGCATCAACTACTTCCCCTACAACTTCAACTCCTCCGGTGACGGCGGGCAGGCGGGCAAGATCTTCAGCCAGCTCTACTTCCGCCAGGCCTTCCAGATGCTGGTCGACCAGCCGCTGTTCATCGACAAGTTCTTCAAGGGCTACGCCGTGCCGACCTACGGCCCGGTGCCGGTCCTCCCGAAGAACCCCTTCGCCTCGAGCTACGAGAAGAGCAACCCCTACCCCTTCTCCTCGAGCAAGGCGGTGAAGCTGCTGAAGGACCACGGCTGGAAGGTCGTCCCCGGCGGCGTCTCGACCTGCAGCGTCGCCGCGAAGTGCGGCGTCCCGGTCGGAACCAAGCTCTCCTTCACCGAGCAGTACGTGAACCAGGGCCCGATCGCGCAGGAGGAGGCGAACGCCGAGGTCTCCTCGTGGGAGTCGGCCGGCATCAAGGTGAGCCTCAGCACCGGCACCTTCAACACCGTGATCGGCAACGCGATCCCCTGCAAGGCGGGGGCCGCCTCGTGCACCTGGGAGCTCGAGAACTGGGAGGGTGGCTGGCTCTACGCGCCGGACTACTACCCGACCGGTGAGGAGATCTTCCAGACCGGCGCCGGCTCGAACGTCGGGAACTACGACGTGCCGGCGAACGACGCGCTGATCAAGGCGACGGACTTCACCTCGGCCAACCTCACCAACTGGGAGAACTACATCACCAAGAACCTCCCCTTCGTGTGGCAGCCGAACCAGGCCTACGACCTCTACGAGATCTCGAGCAAGGTCCACAACGCCACGCCGATCAATCCGCTGCTCAACCTCACGCCGGAGACCTGGACGCTCTCCAGCTGATCAGCAGCTGACCGAGGGCGCTCCGGCGCCCACGCCGCTCGTCCCCCACCCCCGACGCCCCGCGCCGGGGGTGGGGGACCCGGCGTTGTGGGGTTGCGCGGGGAGCGCCCCGTCGAGAAGAGGTCCGTCACGCTCGCCTACATCATCAGAAGGACCCTGCAGGCGCTCGTCGTGCTGCTTGGCGTGAGCCTGCTGACCTTCGTCCTCTCGCACGTGATCCCCGGGGGGGCGGCGCGCGCCGCCCTCGGTCCGCGCGCCCTTCCGCCCCAGATCGCCCAGTTCAACCGGGTGAACGGCTACAACCTGCCGATCTGGGACCAGTTCTACCGCTACCTGCGCGGCCTCGTCCTGCACGTCAACCTCGGCTACTCGTACCGCAACAACCAGCCCGTGCGCGCGCTCATCGGCTCCCGCCTCCCGAAGACCCTCCTCCTCGTCGGGATCTCGACGGTCTTCGCCCTCGTCGTCGCGATCCCGCTCGGGATCCTGCAGGTCGTGCGGCGCAACAAGCCGGTCGACTACCTGCTCACGAGCATCTCGTTCCTGCTCTACGCGATGCCCGCCTTCCTCATCGGCACGCTGCTGATCATCTACTTCGCGATCGACCTCCCCTGGCTCTCGGTGGAGGCGCCGCAGGCGAGCACGGTGGCGGGGATCCTCGCCGACCCGCGCGGCCTCGTGCTCCCGGTGCTCACGCTCTCCGCGATCACCATCGCCTCGTTCAGCCGCTACATGCGCTCCTCGATGATGGACGCGCTCACCGAGGACTACATCCGCACCGCCCGCGCCAAGGGGGCGAGCCCGCGGCGGGTGCTCTTCCTCCACGCGCTGCGCAACGCGATGATCCCGATCATCACCCTCCTCGGCCTCTCGATCCCGACGATCTTCGGCGGCGCGGTGATCACCGAGACGGTCTACAACTATCCCGGCATGGGCCTCCTCGCCTTCAACGCTGCGACCCAGACCGACGTGCCGCTGCTTTTGGGCACGACCTTCGTCGCCACCGTCGCGACCGTCGTCGGCAGCTTCGTCGCCGACCTCCTCTACGCGGTGGTCGACCCGCGGGTGCGCTATGTCGCGCGCTGATGACGGGGAGGGGGGGCGATGAGCCTTCCCGGCGGCCTCGGCGAGACGCCGCTCGCGCCCGTCGGCGAGGAAGGCCCCGACGCCCTCCCCGAGGGGGGCGAGGGGCGCTCGAGCGGCGGTCTCACCCGCCAGATCGCCCGCGTCTTCATCGAGAACAAGCTCGCCGTCATCGGCGCGGTGATCATCGTCTCGATGGTGCTCTTCTGCTTCCTCGGGCCGGTCTTCTACCACACCAACCAGACCAACTCCCAGGAAATCCTGCTGAACTCGACGCAGAACTCGCCACCGTCGGCGACCAACCCGCTCGGCACCGACTCGGCGGGCTTCGACATCCTCGGCCGCATCATGTTCGGCGGGCAGACCTCGCTCATCGTCGGCTTCGCGGCAGCCGCGATCGCGGTCGTCGTCGGCGTCCTTTGGGGCGCGATCTCCGGCTACTTCGGCGGCTGGGTCGACTCGCTGATGATGCGCATCGTCGACGTCCTGCTCTCGATCCCGCTGATCTTCCTCTTGATCGTGCTGGCGGTGATCTTCACGCCCTCGGTGGAGCTGCTCATCCTCGTGATCGGGATGACCTCCTGGCTGCAACCGGCGCGCCTCGTGCGCGGCGAGACCCTCGTGCTCCGCACCCGTGAGTACGTGCAGGCGGTGCGGGTGATGGGCGGCAACGGCCGGCGCATCGTGCTGCGCCACATCATCCCGAACGCGATCGGCACGATCGTCGTGAACGCCACCTTCCAGGTCGCCGACGCGATCCTCCTCCTCGGCGCGCTCGGCTTCCTCGGCCTCGGCGTCCCCGCGCCGCAGACCGACTGGGGCTCGATGCTCTCCAACGCGGTGAGCTTCGCGACCCTCGGCTACTGGTGGGAGATCTACCCGACGGCGATCGCCTTCGTCCTCGTGGTGATCGCCTTCAACTTCGTCGGCGACGCCCTCCGCGACGCCCTCGAGGTCCGCCTGCAGCGTCGCTGAGCCGCGCCGCCGGCGGGGCGCCCGCCCTATTGGTTGCGCGCCGGCCCTCAGACGCGCTGCGGTGCGAGGAGGGCGGCCTCCTCGGTGAGCGGCGTCTCGAGGGGGAAGTGGCAGGCCGCGACGTGCCCCACCCCGAAGGGGCGCAGCGGCGGCTCCTCCTCGGCGCAGAGCGCCTGCGCGAAGGGGCAGCGTGTTCGGAAGCGGCAGCCCGAGGGGGGGTCGATCGCGGAGGGCAGCTCGCCGCGGATCGTCTGGCCGCGCTTCACCTCGGCGAGCTCGGGCGAGGGGACCGGGATCGCGTCGATCAGCCCCTTGGTGTAGGGGTGGGCGGGCCGCGCGTAGAGCTCCTCCGCGGGGGCGAGCTCGACGAGCTTGCCGAGGTACATCACGCCGATCGTGTCGGCGACGTACTTCACCACCGCGAGGTCGTGCGAGATCACGATGTAGGTGAGGCCGTGGCGGTCCTGCAAAGAGCGCATGAGGTTGAGGATCTGCGCCTGGATCGAGACATCGAGGGCGGAGACCGGCTCGTCGGCGACGATCAGCTTCGGCTGCAGCGCGAGGGCGCGGGCGAGGCCGATCCGCTGGCGCTGGCCGCCGGAGAACTCGTGCGGATAGAGCTCGATCGCGCGCCGCGAGAGGCCGACCTCGGTGAGCAGCTCGGCGACGCGGGCGTCGCGGCTCGCGTGGTCGCCGATCCCCTGCACCGCGAGGGGCTCGCGCAGGATCGTGCCGACGCGCATCCGCGGGTCGAGCGAGGCGTAGGGGTCCTGGAACATGAGCTGCAGGTCCCTGCGCTTGTCGCGCATCGCGCCGCCGCGCAGGTGGGCGAGGTCCTCGCCCTGGAAGTGGATCGCGCCCGCCGTCGGGCGCTCGAGCGCGACCACGAGGCGGCCGATCGTCGTCTTGCCGCAGCCCGACTCGCCGACAAGGCCGAAGGTCTCCCCCTCGCGGACCTGGAAGCTCACCTGCGAGACGGCCTTCACCGTGCCGACGGCGCGCTGGATGATCGCCCCCGCGCTCACCCGGTACTCCTTCACGAGGCCGTCCACCTCGAGGAGCGGGGGCTTGCCGGCGAAGAGCTCGGCGCGCTGCTCGGAGGAGCGGGTGTCGAGCGGGGTGGCGACGTTGCCCTCGGCGGCGCGGGTGCGCTCCGAATGGCCGACGGGGTGGAAGCAGGCGAAGGCGTGGTCGATGGAGACCCCGAGGCCGCCGGGGCTGGTGAGGGGCGGCTCCTCGGCGCGGCACTGCTCGGTGACGTAGCGGCAGCGGTCGGCGAAGCGGCAGCCCTTCGGCGGGTTGGAGAGGTCCGGCGGCAGGCCGGGGATCGAGTACAGCGGACGGGTGCGGTCCTGGTCGAGGCGGGGGATCGAGTCGAGGAGCGCCTCGGAGTAGGGGTGGCGCATCGCGGAGAAGAGCTCGCGGGTCGCGCTCTTCTCGACGATCTTGCCGGCGTACATCACCATCACCCGGCTGGCGCGCGCCGCGATCGCCCCCATGTCGTGGGTGATCAGCACGACCGCCATGTGCAGCTGCTCGCGCAGGTCGTCGATGAGGTCGAGGATCTGCGCCTGGATCGTGACGTCGAGGGCGGTCGTCGGCTCGTCGGCGATCAGCAGCTTCGGTTCGCAGGCGAGCGCGATGGCGATCATCACCCGCTGGCGCAGCCCGCCGGAGAGCTCGTGCGGGTAGCGGGCGAGGCGCTCCTCGGGGTGGGGCATGCCGACGAGGCGCAGGACCTCGAGGGCGCGCTCCATCGCCTCGGCCTTGGAGACCTTGCGGTGCAGCCGCACGGGCTCGGCGATCTGCCGCCCGATCGTCCAGGTCGGGTTCAGCGAGGTCATCGGGTCCTGGAAGATCATCGCCAGGTCGTTGCCGCGGACGTCCTGCATCTCCTTCTCCGAGAGGGGGAGGAGCTCCCGGCCGTCGAGGCGCACCGAGCCGGCGGTGACGTGGCCGACGGTTGGGAGGAGCTTCATGATCGACAGGCCCGTCGTCGACTTGCCGCAGCCCGACTCGCCGACCAGGCCGACGCACTCGCCGGGGGCGACGCTGAAGCTCGCGCCGTCGACCGCGCCGACGGTCTGGTGGCGGAGGTGGAACTCGGTGCGGAGCCCTTCCACCTCGAGGATGGGGCGTCGTGTGTCGGCCGCTGTCAACGGTCCGCCTCCGTGGCGCTCAACGCCCCTCCCTGCTCAATCGTGGTGCGGGAGGCACCGAGGCGCTATGGTACCGGTCCATGCCTCAACCTCCTACCCTCACACCGGAGCAGCGGACCGCCGCGCTGGCGAAGGCTGCTCAGGCGAGAAAAGCGCGCGCCGAGCTGAAGGATCACCTGAAGACGGGGCGCACCACGCTGAAGGATCTCCTCGGCAAAGCCGACAAGGACGAGATCGTCGGGAAGATGAAGGTCCTGGCGGTGCTCGAGTCGCTCCCCGGTACGGGCAAAGTGAAGGCCCGTCGCCTCATGGAGCAGGTCGGCATCTCGGAGACCCGCCGCCTGCAGGGACTCGGCGCGAAGCAGCGCGACTCCCTGCTCGAGGCCATCGAGCGGCCCTGAACCTTGTCGTCTGCGGCCCCGGTGGGGTCGGCAAGGGCACGGTCATCAGGCAACTCATCGAGCGTGACCCGCGCTTGTGGTTGTCGCGCTCCTGGACGACCCGGGCACCCCGCCCGGGGGAGAGTCCGGACGCCTACACCTATGTCGACAAGGCGGCCTTCCGGGCACGCGTCGCGGCCGGCGGCTTCCTCGAGTGGGCGACGGTCCTTGACGAGTACTACGGGACCCCCCTCCCCGATCCCCCTCCCGGGCGCGACGTCGTCCTCGAGATCGAGGTGCAGGGGGCCAAGCAGGTCCTCGAGCGCTGCGAACAGGTCGTCTGCATCCTGCTCGTCGCCCCCTCGCGGGCCGAGCAGGAGGCGCGGCTGCGCGAGCGCGGCGACGACGAGGCGCACGTGCAAAAGCGTCTCGTGCTCGGTGACGAGGAGATCGCCGCCGCCTCGCCGATCGCCGACGCGGTCGTGGTGAACGACGACCTCGGGCGGGCCGTCGCCGAGATCGAGGCTATAATTGCTGCTTCACGCAGGTGCTTCGCGCCCTGACCCCACCCGGGCAGGTGAAACGCCCGGCGCGGCCGCCAGCCGACGCGTGAGGATGCAGACCGACGAAGGAGCCTGATGGCCGAGCCCCGCAGCACGATGATCGACCCGCCGATCGAGGACCTCCTCGACAAGGTCGACTCGAAGTTCACCCTCGTCACCCTGTCCTCCAAGCGCGCCCGGCAGATCAACTCCTACTTCAACCAGCTCGGCGAGGGCCTCGGCGCGATCGTCCCGCCGCAGGTCACCTCGGTCGCCCGCAAGCCGCTCTCGATCGCCTTCGAGGAGATCGCGGCGAGCAAGGTGCGCGCCGGCGACCCGGTCCCCGAGGCCGAGGAGCTCTCCGAAGAGGACGCCGCCGCGCTCGCCGCCCTCGCAGAGGACGCGGGCGAGACCGAGTAGCAGACGGCGCGGGGTCGACCGTGGGCGCGACCGACGACGACCTCGCCTGTTTCCGGGGGCGCTTCGTCGTCCTCGGCGTCACCGGCGGCATCGCCGCCTACAAGGCAGTCGAGCTCTGCCGCCGCCTCGTCGATGCTGGCGCGCACGTCGCCCCGGTGCTCACTAAGGCCGCGACGCGCTTCATCGGTACGGCGACCTTCGACGCCCTCGCCTCCGAGCCGGCGAGCACCGCGCTCCTCGGCGGTGCGGAGCCGATCCCGCACACCCGCCTCGGCCAGTCGGCCGACCTCGTCCTCGTCGCGCCGGCGACGGCCCGCCTGATCGGCGCCTACGCGGCGGGGATCTCCTCGGACCTGCTCGGCGCGACGCTGCTCGCGACGACGGCCCCGGTCGTCGTCGCGCCGGCGATGCACACCGAGATGTGGCGCCACCCTGCCGTCCAGGAGAACCTCGCGACGCTGCGCCGGCGGGGGGTGTCGGTGGTCGAGCCGGAGCAGGGCCGCCTCGCCGGCGGTGACGTCGGCGAGGGACGCCTCGCGCCGCCCGAGGTCATCCTCGCCTCCGCCGCGGCGGCGCTCGGCGGCGGCCCGTTCCACGGCCTGAAGGTCGTCGTCAGCGCCGGCGGGACCCGCGAGGCGATCGACCCCGTGCGCTACCTCTCCAACCGCTCCTCGGGCAAGCAGGGCTACGCCCTCGCCGAGGCGGCGCGCCGCGGGGGCGCGGCCGTCGTGCTCGTCACCACCGTCGAGCGGGCCGCCCCGCCCGGGGTGGAGGTCGTCGCCGTCGAGAGCGCGGAGGAGCTGCGCGCCGCGATGCTCGCCGCCGCGGCCGACGCGGACATCGTCGTGATGGCGGCCGCCGTCGCCGACTTCCGCCCGAAGGCGCCGGCGGAGACGAAGCTGAAGCGCGCCGACGGCCTCCCCGAGCTCGTCCTCGAGCCGACTCCCGACGTCCTCTCCGAGCTCGTCGAGCGGCGGCCCGTCGGCCAGGTCGTCGTCGGCTTCGCCGCGGAGACCGACGACCCGCTCGGCAACGGCGCCCGCAAGCTCGCCGCGAAGGGCGTCGACCTGCTGGTGGTGAACGACGTCTCGCGTCGCGACGCCGGCTTCGCGGCCGACGACAACGAGGTCACGATCCTCTCCGCGGAGGGCGCCCGCGCCGTCCCCCTCGCGCCCAAGCTCGCGGTCGCCGAGGCGGTGCTTGCCGCCGCGCTCGAGCGCCGCACCCGCCTCGCCGGGCGGGGATGAGCGGCCCCACCGCCCCCTCGCCCGACGCGTCCGCAACCGGCGGCCCCGACGAGGGCCCCGCCGTCTCGGTGCTGCCCGACGTGAGCGGCATCGACCGCACCTTCGACTACACCGTCCCGGGGCCGACCCCCGCCGCCGGCACCCTGGTGCGCGTCCCGCTCGGCGGCCGCCGCGTGCGGGGCTGGGTGGTCGAGGCCCTCGGCCGCCGCCCGACCGAGGGGCTGCGCCCGCTCGAGCGCGTGCTCTCGATCGGCCCGGCGCCCGAGCTCGTCGGCCTCGCCCGTTACGGCGCCTGGCGCTACGCGGGCCGCCTCCGCCCCTTCCTCCTCGCCGGCAGCCCACTCCGCCAGGTCGCCGCCGCGGCGCCCCCGCCGCCCCCCGCCGCGGCGCTCCGGCGCGGGCCGATCGGCGACGCGCTGCGCGAGCTCGTCGAGAGCGCCCTCGAGCGCCCGAGCGCGGTGCTCCGCCTCCCGCCCTCGGGCTCGCGCCTCGCCGTGGTCGAGGAGGTGATCGCGCGCGTCGGCCCGGAGGTCCTCGTGCTCTGCCCGTCGCTCGCCGACGTCGCGGTGCTGCGCGGGCACCTCGAGCGCGCCGGCCACCGGGTCGCCGCGCACCCCGAGGACTTCGCCCTCGCGGCCGGCGGCGGGCGCGTCGTGCTCGGCAGCCGCGCCGCGGTCTTCGCCCCCGCGCCGCGCCTCGCGGCGATCGTCGTCCTCGACGCCCACGCCGAGGCCTACCGCGAGGAGCGCGCCCCGACCTGGGACGCGACGGTGCTCGCCGTGGAGCGGGCGCGGCGCGCAGAGGTCCCCTGCCTGCTCGTCACGCCGGCGCCGACGGCCACCCTCCTCTCCGGCTCGCCGCCGCTCACCCTCCCGCCGCACGAGGAGCGGGCCGAGTGGCCGCGCGTCGAGGTCGTCGACCGCCGCGGCGACGACCCGCGCGCCGGACTGTTCTCAGGAGCGCTCTCGGGAACCGTCCGCCGCGCGCTCGAGACCGACCCCGGGCGCCCCGTCGTCGCGGTGCTGAACCGCACCGGCCGGGCGCGGCTGCTCTCCTGTGCCACCTGCGGCGAGCTCGCCAGGTGCGAGCACTGCGGCGCCGCGCTCGCGCAGCGCCGCCTGCCCGACCCCGGCACCGCCGCCGAGCTCTCCTGCCCGCGCTGCGGCGCGAGCCGCCCCGTCGTCTGCGCCGAGTGCGGCGCCCGCCGCATGCGGCTGCTGCGCGTCGGCGCGGCGCGCGCCGCCGAGGAGCTCGCGGCGCTCGTGCGCCTTCCCGTCGGCGAGGTCTCCGGGCCGAGGTCCCCCCTCCCCGAGGCCCCGGTGCTGGTCGGCACCGAGGCGGTGCTGCACCGCGTGCGCCGCGCCGCCCTCGTCGTCTTCCTCGACTTCGACCAGGAGCTGCTTGCGGCGCGCTACCGCGCCGCCGAGCAGGCGATGGCGCTCCTCGTCCTCGCCGGGCGGCTCGTCGGCCCGAGGAGCGCGACGGGGGCGCCGGGGCGGAGAGTCGTCGTGCAGACCCGTCTCCCCGAGGACGAGGTGCTCGCCGCCGCGGTGAACGGCACGCCGGGGGCCCTCGCCGAGGCCGAGCTCGCCCGCCGCCGCCAGCTCGCCCTCCCCCCTTTCGGCGCCCTGGCTCTGCTCTCCGGCGAGCGGGCGCCGGCCCTCGCGGCCGAGCTCGTCGCGGCGGGCCTCGAGGTCTCCGAGCGCGAGCCGGCGACGCTGCTCGTGCGCGGCCCGGACCCCGCGCACCTCGCCGACGCGCTGCGCGCCGTCGTCCCCCTCGAGGCCGGGCTGCGCGTCGAGGTCGACCCGATCTCGGTGTAGCGAGCGGCCGCGCCGCTCCGCCTTGGCGCCCCGCTCAGTGCACCTGCAGGAGCGCCCCGTAGAGGGTGAGGCCCGGCCCGAAGGCGAGCAGCACGAGGTTGCTCCCGGCGGCGGGCGCGGTGGATCTGACGAGCTCGTCGAGGACGACGAGCACGGTCGGCGACGAGCAGTTGCCGTGCTCGCGGAGCACCGTCCGCGAGGGTGCGAGCGCCTCTCGGCCGAGGCCGAGCCGCTCACCGGCGATGTCGACGATGCGCGGGCCGCCCGGGTGGATCGCCCAACCGCTGACGTCGCCGAGGGCGAGCGCGTTGCGGGCGAGGAGGCGCTCGACGAGGGGGGCGATATGGCTGGCGAGGACGTCGGGGACCTGCGGGGAGAGCGCCATCGTGAAGCCCTGGTCACCGATCTCCCAGCCCATATAGCTGGCGGTCGCGGTGTCGCTCATCGCCACAACGTCGAGGACGGCGAGGCCGCGGCGGCCGGCGCGCGCCGGCTCGAGGACGAGCGCCGCGGCGGCGTCGGAGAACAGGGCGTGCACGACCGCCTGCTCGGGCGCGGCGGTGACGTCCTGCAGGTGCAGGCTCGGGAGCTCGAGGCAGAGCACGGCGGCGGCGCGCTCCTCGGTCCGGACGTAGGCGCGCGCCGCGTCGAGGGCCGGGAGGGCGGCGTGGCAGCCGACGTGTCCGACGAAGAGGCGCTTCAGCTCGGGTGCCATCCCGAGGTCGCGCGCCAGCAGCGCGTCCACCCCCGGCGTCGTGTAGCCGGTGCAGGAGGCGACGACGAGGAGGCCGATCTCGGTGGCGTCGGTCCCCGAGCCCTCGAAGGCGCGGGCGAGCGCCTCCTTGCCGAGCGGCATCGCCTCGGCCGCGTAGCGGGTCATGCGGGCGCCCGTCGACCAGGAGGAGAGGTCCTCGAGGAGGGGGTTGGCGACGGCGTGGCGGTACTCGATCCCCGATGCGGAGAAGGCGTGACGGGCGCGGCGGCTCGCGCCGAAGCGCTCTGAGAAGAAGCCCTCCCAGAGGTCGTCCTGGCGCACCGCCGGCGGGAAGGCGAAGCCCGACGAGGTGAGGAGGGGGGCGTCGCTCACCACCGCGGCGTCTCCGCGTCGTCTGGGTCGAGCCCGAGGGCGACGAGGCCGAGCCAGTCGGCGCAGACGTCGGAGGTCGCCGGCTGCAGCGCGCCGCAGCGGGCGTCGCGGTAGAGGCGCTCGAGGGGGTGGCCGCGGCGCGTCGCCGAGGCCCCCGCCGCCTCGAGCATCGACGAGGCGACCTCGTTGGCGGTGTCGCCGGCGAGCAGCTTCGCCCGGTAGACGGCGCGGTTCGTCTCGCGCGCACCGGGTGCCTCGTCGACGTGGCGGGCCGCCTCCTCGACGACGAGGCCGGCGGCGGCGACCGCGGCGTCGGCGCGCCCGAGGCGCGCCCGGATCGCCGGCAGCCGGGAGAGCCCCCGCTCGTTGACGTGCGCCACGCAGGCGTCGAGACAGGCGCGGGCGACCCCGACGTAGACCGCGGCATAGCTGGCCACGAGCCACTGCGGCATGAGACGGGCGATGAGCAGCCCGAGCCCCTCGACACCGCCGACGAGCGCCTCGCGGCCGACGGTGACGTCGAGGTGGAGGTCGTTGCTCCCCGTGGCGCGCATGCCGAGCGCGTCCCAGCTCTGCTCGACCTTGGTGCCCGCCCCCGCGGGGACGAGGAAGAACGAGACCCGCGCCGCGTCCTCGGCGGCGCGCGCCGCGACGAGGAAGGCGTCGGCGAGGTCGGCGCCGGAGACGAAGGTCTTCGCCCCGGTGAGGTGGAAGTCGCCCCCGACCGGCTCGTAGCTGGTGGTGAGCGAGGAGAGGCGGGCGCCGCTGCCGCGTTCGCTCATCGCCACCGCGTAGAAGGCGCCCTCGCGCGCCGCCACGAGGGCGGCGTCGCGCGCCGCGAACCACCCGTCGCCGGCGCCGAGGTTGCGGGTGAGGTCGTCGGGGGCGAGCGCGAGGGCGCCCGTCACCGAGGCGTGCATGTTGAACACGAGCGCCGGCGCGCCGTTCCCGCGTGCGAGCGCGCCGGCGACGCGCGCGTAGTCCGAGAAGGAGGCGCCGCTGCCGCCGAGGCGGGAGGGGACCATCAGCGCGAGGAGGCCGCTGTTGCGCAGCGCGGCGAGGTCCTCCTCGAGGAAGCGCCCCTCCTCGTCGCCGCGGCGCGCGTGGGCGGCGAGCGCCCCGGCGACGGCATCCGCCGCAGCGAGCGCCGCAGCGGGGTCGGCGGGGGAGGCGAGCGCGCTCATCGCGCCTTCATCCCGACCCCCTGGAAGAGGATCGCGGTGGAGCGGCTGCGGACCATCTCGACGGCGGCGCGCCTGCCGGCGAGCCACTGCAGCATCTGCAGGGCGGCGGGGCGGAGGCCGGTGAGCTCGAGCGCCACGCCGTGGCGGGCGCAGCGCGCGACCAGGGCGTCGCGGTCGACGAAGAGGCGGGGGTCGTGGATGCCTTTCGGCGCGCCGCCGGGGATGCGTTCGGCGATCTCGACGGCGACGAGGCGCGCCCGCCAGGTGGCGGCGATCGTGTCGAGGATGAGGAGGCCGCCCGGGCGGAGCAGCCGGCAGGCCTCGTCGAGGGTGGCGTCGAGGTCGCTCACGTGCTCGAGGATCTCACCGGCGCTCACGACGTCGGCGACCCCGTCGGCGACGGGCAGCGCGGTGACGTCGCCGCGCACCGCGGCGAGGCCGTGCGCGGCGGCG
The DNA here is from genome assembly GCA_035533595.1 of Acidimicrobiales bacterium. Taxonomy (NCBI): domain Bacteria; kingdom Bacillati; phylum Actinomycetota; class Acidimicrobiia; order Acidimicrobiales; species Acidimicrobiales bacterium. The sequence continues at coordinate 64,767 of DATLTN010000024.1, read as the reverse complement.
TGACGGAGCGCGGACTCGGTGAGGTCGACGCCGACGACGCGGTAGCCCTTGCCGGCGAGGTGCGGCGCGAGCAGCCCCGCGCCGCAGCCGAGGTCGGCGAGCACGGCACCCTTGCGCCGGGCGTCGGGGATGCGCGCCGCGCGCGCGGCCGCGATCCAGTGCAGCATCGAGAGCGGCCCGCGGGGATCCCACCACGTCGCCGCGAGGTCGTCGTACTGGGCGGGGTCGTTGCGCGCTCTTCTCGTCGCGACCGCAGGGCTCACCGGCGCATCCTTACCATTCGACGCCCCACTCGCTCGCCAACGCGGCCGACGGCCACTCCGGACTGTACGGAGGCACGCCGCCAATGGATGAGGGCGGGAGCGGCCTTCGGGGAGGCCACCCGCTCCTCCCGGTGGCCCCGCCTCACCGCCGCAGCCACCACCGGCAGAGCCGCAGCAGGGCGGTGGTCCCACCTGAGCTGCTACTCTTTCGGGGTCGGCGTCCGCCGACCCGGAGGGGCAGCAGCCCAACCGGCCCCGCCCCGTGGTTGGGAGGTTCGCCTCCCGGCCGGCGCACGAGTTCACGAAGGTCTGCGTCAAGCATGCCCGATAAGACGGCCACGATCGCCGAGTACCGCCTCCACGAGACGGACACCGGCTCCCCCGAAGTGCAGGTCGCGATCCTCACTGAGCGGATCAACCACCTCACCGAGCACCTCCGGGTGCACAAGGGCGACCATCACACCCGTCGCGGGCTGATGAAGCTCATCGGGCACCGTCGCCGTCTTCTCGACTACGTGCGGGACAACGACGTGAACCGCTACCGCAACCTCATCGCGAGGCTCGGCATCCGCCGATAGGGGCATGCCACCGGGAGTTCCGGTGGTGTCCGGGCCGATGTGGAAAGGCCCGGCAGCAAGAGGGTCAGCCCGCCAAAGTGGCGGCGCCCACATCGAACCGGCGAGCGCAGGTGTCAGCTGCCAGTGGCCGTGTACCGGGCTCGTCCTGGTGCCCGCCCACTGGGAACTGGCCGGAGCGCCCGCCAGAACACGAGGATTGACATGGCCGAGGCCATTTCCGTTTCAACCCCGATCAGCGGGTCCGACCGCACGCTCACCTTCGAGACCAACCGTCTCGCCCCGCAGGCCGACGGCGCCGTCACCGTGCGCATCGGCGACACGATCGTGCTCTGCACCGCGACCGCGGCCCGCAAGGTGCGCGAGGGGATCGACTTCTTCCCCCTCACCGTCGACATCGAGGAGCGGATGTACGCCGCGGGCAAGATCCCCGGCTCGTTCTTCCGCCGTGAGGGCCGGGCCACCGACCAGGCGACGCTCACCGCCCGCCTGATCGACCGACCGCTCCGCCCGAGCTTCGCCGAGGGCTTCCGCAACGAGATCCACGTCGTCGGCACCGTGCTCGCCGCCGACATGAGCAACCCCCACGACGTCCCGGCGATCAACGGCTGCTCGGCCGCGCTGATGCTCTCGGGCATCCCCTTCGAAGGACCGATCGGCGCGGTGCGGGTCGCGTACTCGACCGACGGCCAGTGGATCCCGCACTGCACCTACGCCGAGGGTGACGCCTCCACCTTCGAGCTCGTCGTCGCCGGCCGTGCGCTGTCAGAGGAGCCGAACGCCGAGATCGCGATCATGATGGTCGAGGCCGGCGGCACCGAGAAGGCCTGGGACTACTACGAGGCGGGCGCGCCGAAGGTCACCGAGGCGGTCGTCGCCGAGGGCCTCGAGGCCGCGAAGACCTGGATCCGCGAGTCGATCGAGCTGCAGCGCGAGCTCGTGAAGCAGGCCGGCGGCAAGAAGGAGATCATCCCCTTCGAGCTCTTCGTCGACTACGGCGACGACGTGAAGGCCCGCGTCGCAGCGGTCGGTGAGGAGTCCCTCGCGAAGGCCAACCTGCTCACCGACAAGCCCGAGCGCGCCGCCGCCTTCGACGCCGCCGGCGACCAGATCCTCGCTGCGCTTGCTGAGGAGTTCTCCGGGCGCGAGCGCGAGGTGCGCTCGGCGATCCGCTCGCTCACCAAGTCGCTCGTCCGCCGCCGCGTCGTCGAGGAGGGCGTGCGCATCGACGGCCGCAGCCCTGGCGACCTCCGCAAGGTCTCCGCAGAGGTGGCGGTGCTGCCGACGGCGCACGGCTCGGCGCTGTTCCAGCGCGGCCTCACCCAGGTGCTCAACGTCACGACGCTCGGCATGCCGCGCATGAACCAGCTGCTCGACACGATCGGCACCGACGAGCACAAGCGCTACATGCACCACTACAACATGCCGCCCTTCGCCTCCGGCGAGGCCTACGCGATGCGTGGCCCCCGCCGCCGCGAGATCGGCCACGGTCTGCTCGCCGAGCGGGCGCTGCTGCCGGTGGTGCCGAGCGAGGAGGAGTTCCCCTACACGCTCCGCCTCGTCTCGGACGTCCTCTCCTCGGACGGCTCGACCTCGATGGGCTCGGTCTGCGGATCGACGCTCTCGCTGATGGACGCCGGCGTGCCGATCAAGGCGCCGATCGCCGGCATCGCGATGGGCCTCATCTTCGCCGAGGGCAAGTACACGACACTGACGGACATCTCCGGCGCCGAGGACGCCTTCGGCGACATGGACTTCAAGGTCGCCGGCTCGCGGGACTTCGTCACCGCCCTGCAGCTCGACACCAAGATCGACGGCCTCCCTGCCGACGTCCTCGCCCAGGCGCTGCAGCAGGCCTACCAGGCCCGCACCGCGATCCTCGACGTGATGCTCGGGGCGATCGCCCAGCCGAACGCCGACGTGAAGGGCCACGCCCCGAAGATCATCAGCTTCGAGATCCCGCTCGACAAGATCGGTGAGGTCATCGGCCCGAAGGGCAAGGTCATCAACGGCCTGCAGCAGGAGACCGGCGCGGACATCGCCGTCGACGACGACGGCATCTACGGGCGGGTGACCATCGGCGGCAAGGAGAGCGACGCGGTCGAGGAGGCCCGCCGCCGCATCGCCCTCATCCTCGACCCGCCGGTCGCCGACGTCGGCGCCACCTACGAGGGCAAGGTCGTGAACATCACGAAGTTCGGTGCCTTCGTGAACATTCTCCCCGGCCGCGACGGTCTGCTTCACATCTCCCGCCTCGGCGGCGGCCGCCGCATCGAGCGCGTCGAGGACGTGCTCGAGCTCGGCCAGCCGGTGACGGTGATCGTGGACGACATCGACCCGCAAGGGAAGATCTCCCTCTCGCTGATCGGCGAGGACGGCCAGCCCGTCGGCCGCCGCGAGTCCGAGCCCGCGAGCAGCGCCCCGCACGGCAGCGGGAACGGCGCAGCCGCCGCGCCCGAGGCCCCGGCCGCGGCCCCGGCGAGCGCCCCCGGTGGCGTGAAGCGGGTCTCCTTCGAGGACACCTTCAACGCCGAGCTCGAGCAGGAGTTCGGCAACCTCGGCCCCGCGAATACCGGCGGGGCGCCGCGCGAGGACCGGGGTCCGCGTCGCCGCTCGGGGCCACGCCGCTGAGCGCGGCGGGGGCACCCCGCCGATGATCGACATCTCCACGCTGCCGTGCGGAATCCGGCTCGTCACCGAGGCGATGCCGGTCCGCTCGGCGTGCGTCGGCTTCTGGGTCGGCACCGGCTCGCGTGACGAGAGCGACCGCCAGGCGGGGATCTCGCACTTCCTCGAGCACCTGCTCTTCAAGGGGACGCCGCGGCGCAGCGCGCGCGAGATCGCGGAGGCGATCGACGCCGTCGGCGGCGACATGAACGCCTACACGACCAAGGAGTACACGGCCTTCTACGTGCGCCTCCTCGCGGACGACCTGCACCTCGGCCTCGACGTCCTCACCGACATCATGAGCGACCCGGCGCTGCGCCCCGACGAGGTCGACGCCGAGCGGCAGGTGATCCTCGAGGAGGTGCTGATGCACCTCGACGAGCCCGCCGACGTCGTGCAGGAGCGCTTCGCCGAGGCGATCTTCCCCGGCCACCCGCTCGGGCGCGAGGTGCTCGGCCTCCCCGACGTGATCACCTCCGTCGGCGTCGCGGAGATCCGCGACTTCTTCGAGCTGCACTACCGACCTGGCAACGTCGTCGTCGCCGCGGCCGGCGACGTCGACCACGCGGCGCTCGCCGAGACGCTGGAGGCGCGCTTCGGCGGCTTCCCGCTCGGCGGCCCACCCGGGCGCGAAGCCCCCGCCGCGCAGGTCCGCCTCCTCGACGCGACCAAGCGCGACAGCGAGCAGGCCCAGCTCGTCCTCGGGATGCGCGCCCCCGCCCGCCGCTCGCCGCGGCGCTTCGCGCTCTCGCTGCTCAACCACAGCCTCGGCGGCGGCCTCTCCTCGCGGCTGTTCCAGAAGGTCCGCGAGGAGCGGGGCCTTTGCTACTCGATCATCTCGGACCGTGTCGCCTACGCCGACGCCGGGGCGCTCGCCGTCTCGGTGGGCACCGCCCCCGAGCACGTCCAGGAGGTGCTCGGCATCGTCGCCGCCGAGCTCGACGACCTCGCCGCGCGGGGGGTGACCGCGGCCGAGCTCGCCCTCGCCAAGGGCCACGTGAAGGCCGACACCCTCTTGAGCCTCGAGGACTCGGGCTCGCGGATGAGCCGCATCGGCGCCTCGTTGCTGCTGCACGGAGAGGTGCTGTCGACCGACGAGCTGGCGGCGCGCATCGACGCGGTGACGGTCGAGGAGGTCGCCGAGGTCGCCGCCGAGGTGCTCGCCGGCCCCCGTTCGCTCGCCGTCGTGGGCCCCTTCGACGAGGGCGACTTCGCCGCCTTCGCGGCCCCGTCCGGAGCCGGCTGATGCGCGTCGCGGTCGCCGGCGCAGCCGGGAAGATGGGGCGCACGGTCCTCGCCGCGGTCTCGGCGGAGCCCGACCTCGACCTCGTCGCGGCCTGTGACCCGGCCGCCGCGGGCGCGACGCTGCGCGAGCTCGCCGGTCTCGACGAGGCGGTCACCGTGACAGCCGGCCCCGAGGGTTTCGCGCCAGGGTCGGTCGACGCCCTCGTCGACTTCACCGTCGCCCCCGCCGCCCTCGCCGACCTCCGGTGGTGCGCGTCCAACGGCGTGCACGGGGTCTGCGGGACGACCGGCCTCGGCGCCGCCGCGCTCACCGAGCTCGCCGCCGCGTTTGGCCCCGAGGGGGCGCCGAACTGCGTCCTCGCCCCGAACTTCGCGATCTCGGCGGTGCTGATGATGCGCCTCGCCGCGCTCGCCGCGCCCTACTTCTCCTCCGCGGAGATCATCGAGCTGCACCACGACCAAAAGCGCGACGCCCCCTCTGGCACGGCGCTCGAGACGGCGCGCCGGATCGCCGAGGCGCGCGCCGGGGCGGGGCCCTTCGGTGCCGACCCGACCGAGGTGACGGTGCTCGAGGGGGCGCGCGGCGGCGTCGCGGAGGCGGGGGTCCACCTCCACTCGGTGCGCCTCGCCGGCCTCGTCGCCCACCAGGAGGTCCTCTTCGGGACGACGGGGCAGTCGCTCACCCTCCGCCAGGACTCCTACGACCGGACCTCGTTCATGCCCGGCGTGCTGCTCGCGCTGCGCAAGGTCGCGACGACGCCCGGCTTCACCGTCGGCCTCGACGCGCTCCTCGATCGAGCGCCGCGATGACCTTCCCGCACCACTCCCACAGAGGCCTGCGGCGGCCCGCTGGTAGCGTCGGGGCGTGACGACCGCCCTGCGCCCGGCGCGCTTCGGCCGGGTGCTCACCGCGATGGCGACGCCCTTTGACCGCGACGGCGCCCTCGACGTCGAGGGGGCGGTGAAGCTCGCCGCCCACCTCGCCGAGAACGGCTCGGACGGCCTCGTCCTCACCGGCTCGACCGGCGAGTCGACGGCGCTGTCCGACGAGGAGCGCGAGCTCGTCTGGCGGGAGGTCGCCGCCGCCGTCTCGGTGCCGGTGCTCGCCGGCTCGACCTCGGCCGACACGGAGAACTCGGTCGAGCTGACCCGCGCCGCCAGCCGCGCCGGCGTGAGCGGGATCCTCGCCGTCACCCCCTACTACTCCCGCCCCGGCCAGTCGGGCCTCGCGGCGCACTTCCGTGCGGTCGCGGCGGCGACCGAGCTTCCTGTCGTGCTCTACGACATCGCCATCCGCACCGGGCGGCGGATCGCCGCCGAGACCCTGCTCGCGCTGGCCGAGGTGGAGAACATCGTCGGCCTGAAGGACGCCTCGGGAGACCCCGCCGGCACCGCCCGCCTGCTCGCCGAGGCGCCCGATGACTTCGAGTGCTACTCCGGTGACGACCTCCTCACCCTCCCCCTCCTCTCGGTCGGCGCCACGGGGCTGATCAGCGTGGCCGCCCACTGGTGCGGCGCGGAGTGCCGGGAGATGGTGGAGAGCTTCCTGCGTGGCGAGGTCGAGGAGGCGCTCACGCTGCTGCGGGCGCTCGTGCCGAGCTTCACCTACGAGACGGGCGACGAGACACCGAACCCGATGCCCACCAAGGCGATGCTGCGCGTCCTCGGCCTCCCCGCCGGCGAGTGCCGCCTCCCCCTCGGCGAGGCGCCGCACTGGCTCGAGGAGCGGGCGCGCGACGTCCTCGCCGACCTCGACACCTTCCGCTCGTCACGGGGTGTGCGTGGCTGACGCCGTGCGCGTCGTCTTCCTCGGCGGCCTCGGGGAGATCGGCCGCAACTGTGCCGTGATCGAGGTCGACGGCCGCCTCGCCGTCCTTGACTGCGGGGTGATGTTCCCCGACGCCGAGATGCCCGGCGTCGACCTCGTCCTCCCCGACTTCACCTATCTCCGGGAGAACGCGGAGCGCATCGACGCGATCTTCCTCACCCACGGCCACGAGGACCACGTCGGCGGCCTCGGCTACCTGCTCGCCGAGCTCTCCGCCCCGATCTACGGCTCGGCGCTCACCCTCGGCCTCGCCCGCGGCCGCGTCGAGGAGGCGGGGCTGCTCGCCAAGGCGGACTTCGTCGAGGTGCACGACGGGGAGCGGCGGCGCGTCGGTGCCTTCGACGTCGAGTTCATCCCCGTGACCCACTCCGTGCCGAACGGCTTTGCCACCGCCTTCCACACGCCGGCGGGGGTGATCCTGCACTCGGGGGACTTCAAGCTCGACCTCACCCCCGTCGACGACCGCCGCACCGACCTGGCGCGCATCGGCGCGATCGCCTCGGAGGAGGGGATCCGCCTCCTCCTCGCGGACTCGACCAACGTCGAGGAGCAGGGCTTCACCCAGTCCGAGCGCACCGTCGGGGAGTCGCTCAGGGTGATCTTCTCCGAGCACCCGAACCGGCGCATCATCGTCGCCTGCTTCGCGAGCCACATCCACCGCATCCAGCAGCTCTGCGACGCGGCGACCGCCAACGGCCGCAAGGTCTCGCTCCTCGGCCGCTCGATGATCCGCAACGTGGCCCTCGCCCGCTCGCTCGGCCTGCTGCACGTCGACGGCAGCGTCTTCGTCGACGTGGAATCGGTCGACGACCTCCCGCCGAGCGAGGTCTGCGTGATCTCGACCGGCTCGCAGGGCGAGCCGATGTCCGCGCTCGCCCTCCTCGCCTCGGGCGAGAACCGCCGCCTCTCCGCGCAGGACGGCGACGTCGTCGTGCTCTCCTCGCACGCCATCCCCGGCAACGAGTGGGCGGTCTCCAGGGTGATGGACGGCCTCGCCCGGCGCGGCGCGACCGTGGTGCACTCGGGCATCGCCTACGTGCACACGTCGGGGCACGCGAAGCGCGGCGAGCTGCAGATGCTGCTCTCGATCGCCCGGCCCGACTGCTTCGTCCCCGTTCACGGCGAGTACCGCCACCTCCTCGCGCACGCCCGGCTGGCGATCGAGATGGGGGTCAGCCCCGACCGGGTGCTCCTCTGCGAGGACGGGGACGCGATCCGCGTCGACGCCGAGGGCATCGACTTTGACGGCGAGGTGCCCGCCGGCTACCTCTTCGTCGATGGCATCGTCGGCGACGTCGGCCACGGGGTGCTACGCGACCGGCGGCTGCTCGCCGAGGAGGGGCTGATCGTCGTGATCCTCGGGGTGGACCTGAAGACCGGCGAGATCATCACCGGCCCGGAGATCATCACCCGCGGCTGGGTGCACGCGGACGAGGGGGAGGCGATCCTCGACGAGGCGCGCGCCGAGGTCGCGAAGGCGGTCGGCCAGGCCGTCGAGGGGGGCTCCTGGGACCAGGACACCCTGCGGCGCGTCGCCCGCCGCGCCGTCGGCCGCTTCGTCAGCGACCGCACCCGCCGCCGTCCGATGATCGTCCCCGTGGTCATGGAGGCCTGACCGAAGCTCCAGCTCAGGCGCTGTTGCCGGTGTTAGCGTTGTGCCCACTGTGGCTGTTGCGAAGACCACGCGGCCCCCCGCGGCCCGCGCCAAGAGCACCGGAGCGAAAAAGCGCCCGACCGGCGCCTCGCGCGCCACGGGGAAGGGCACGGCGCGCAGCGCCGCGGCGAGGCACACCACCCACCCGCCGCTCGCCGAGCGCTTCGCCACCTTCGTCCGCCGCCAGCCCGACGAGGTCTGGGGCTGGACCTTCATGACCGTCGGCGTGCTCACCGCCCTCGGCATCTACCTCGACCTGCTCGGCCTCGCCGGCCACTACCTCTCCCGCAACGCCGCCTACGGCATCGGCTGGGGCGAGGACCTCCTCGCTCCGGCGCTCGTCGTCGCCGGCCTCTCGCTCGTCGCCGGCCGCACACGCCGCGGCCCGGGCGGCGCCCTCCTCCCCGTCGCGCTGTTGGCGGTGCTCGTCGCCGCGCTCGCCGACCTCGCAAGCGGCCTCCCGGGACTGCACGCCGGCCGCAAGATCCTCGGCGGCGCCGGCGGCTACCTCGGCGCGGCCCTCGGCGGCCCGCTGCACCGCTTCCTCGGCGGCGCCGGGGCGACCGTGCTCCTCCTCCTTCTCATCTTCATGAGCGGCGTCGCCTGTGCCGCGGTGCCGCTGCGGCGCGCCTTTGTCGGGATGTGGCAGCTCGCGACGAGCCTCTCCCGCTCCTCGGTCACCCTCCTCGAGCGTCGTGAGCGCGCCGCCGCGGGCCCCGTCGAGGCGGCCCCCCGCCCCGTCCTCGTCGACTACGGCGCCGAGCTCGGGCCGATCCTCACCGACGACGACGCCCCCCCCGAGGCCGACGAGGAGCCGGAGCGCTCGCCCGCGCCGTCGCTCGCCGTGCCCGCCCCCGAGCCGGCCGCCGAGACCGAGGGCGGTGGTCAGCCCGAGCAGCTCAGCCTCGGCGTGGTGCCGACACCGGGGCCGTGGCGCCTCCCCGCGGCGCGCCTCCTGCAGCGCAGCGCGGCGCAGCGCACCGACCGCAAGGAGGTCGAGGAGCGCGGCAAGGTCCTCGAGCGGGCGCTCGCCGGCCACGGCGTCGAGACCCACCTCGTCGGCTCGACCGTCGGCCCGACTGTGACCCGCTTCGAGCTGGAGCTCGGCTCGGGGGTGAAGGTGGCGCGCGTCACGAGCCTCGCGAAGGACATCGCCTACGCGATGGCCTCCCCCGACGTGCGCATCCTCGCCCCGATCCCCGGCCGCAGCGCGATCGGCGTCGAGGTCCCGAACGTCAACCGCCAGCTGGTGACGCTCGGCGACGTGCTCTCCTCCGAGGAGGCGCGGCGCGCTGCGCACCCCCTCGAGGTGGCGCTCGGACGGGACATCGCGGGGCGCGCCGTGATGGTCAACCTCGCGGAGATGCCCCACCTGCTGATCGCCGGCGCGACCGGCGCGGGCAAGTCCTCCTGCATCAACTCGATCATCACCTCGGTGCTGATGCGCTCGACCCCCGAGCAGGTGCGGATGATCCTCGTCGACCCGAAGCGGGTCGAGCTCGGCCAGTACAACGGGTTGCCGCACCTCCTCACCCCCGTCGTCGTGAACCCGAAGCGCGCCGCCAACGCCCTCAGCTGGGCGGTGACGGAGATGGAGCGCCGTTACGACCTGCTCGCCGAGGCGGGGATGCGCGACATCACCGGCTACAACGCGGCGATCGACCGCGGCGACTTCGCGACCGGCCCCTTCGACGGCGCCCTCGAGCCGCCGGACGAGGCTGCGCTCGAGGACCTCGGCGAGGAGTTCGAGGAGGTGCTCGCAGCGCTCGACCGCGAGGTCGACCCCGAGACAGGCGAGCTCCTCCCCGCGCCCTCGCTCGCCGCGCAGGCGGTCGCGGAGGTACGCGCCGGCGGCGACAAGCTCGCGGCGACGCGCCTCCCCTTCATCCTCGTCGTCGTCGACGAGCTGAACGACCTGATGATGGTCGCGGCCCGCGACGTCGAGGAGTCGATCTGCCGCATCGCGCAGATGGCCCGTGCCGTCGGCATCCACCTCGTGATCGCCACCCAGCGCCCCTCCGTCGACGTGATCACCGGGGTGATCAAGGCGAACGTCCCCTCCCGCCTCGCCTTCTCGGTCTCCTCGCTCGCCGACTCGCGCGTCATCCTCGACCAGCCCGGCGCCGAGCGGCTCGTCGGCCGCGGCGACCTGTTGCTGCTCACCGCCTCCTCGTCGGTCCCCCGGCGCATCCAGGGGCCGTGGGTCTCCGAGGAGGAGGTGCGCGGCGTCGTCGGCCACTGGCGCCGCCAGAGCGGGCCGATCTACGTGGAGGGCGTCGCTGGTGGCGAGGACGGCGAGAGCGGCGGGCCGGGCGCCGGCGAGGACGATGACGACGAGCTCCTCAATCAGGCCATGGAGCTGGTGGTGCGCTCGCAACTAGGCTCGACCTCGATGCTGCAGCGCAAGCTCCGGGTGGGCTTCTCGCGCGCGGGCCGGTTGATGGACCTGCTCGAGCGGCGGGGAGTCGTTGGCCCCTCAGAGGGCTCGAAGGCGCGCGCCGTGTTGCTCACCCCCGACGAGCTCGACCAGTCGCGCTGAGCGCCCGCCACCGGTTCACGTGATCGATCTCGACGGGGGACCGCGCCCGCAGCTCTACGACGACGGCGTCGTGGCCGCCGTCGAGAGCCGCCAGGCGGTCCTCGACCGCCGCCGCCGCGAGGCGCGCCTGCTCGACCGCCGGCGCCGCCGCCGCCGCATCCGCCGCAACCGCGCGATCGCGGGCGGGCTCGCCCTCGCCCTCGCCTTCGGGCTGTGGGGGCTCGTCGGCGCAGGCGGCGCCGCGCCCCAGACCGACGCCCCCGCGACGCACCCGACGGCGGTGCTCACCGCGGCGCTGCGCACGGTGCACGCGGTGCCCGGCACGCTCGCCGCCTTCCCCTGGTCCGCCAAGGGCGAGGGCGCCGTCGCCGTCCTCGGCGAGGGCGTGATGGCGCGCTCGGCGAAGAGCCCCGTCGTCCCGATCGCCAGCCTTACCAAGATGATGACCGCGTACCTGGTGCTGCGCGACCACCCGCTCACCGCCGGCGCCGAGGGCCCGACCTTCACGATGGGCCGCGCCGACGTCCAGGCCTGGGTGCACGCCGACCAGACCAACGAGTCGAACGTCGCCGTGACCCTCGGCGAGCAGCTCACCGAGCACCAGCTACTCGAGGCGCTGCTCATCCCCTCCGCCGACAATGTCGCCGACTTCCTCGCCTCCTGGGATGCGGGCTCGGTCGCCTCCTTCGTGGTGAAGATGAACACCACCGCCAAGGCCCTCGGCATGCACCACACCCACTACGCCGACGCGAGCGGGGTGAACCCGGCATCGCGCTCGGACGCCACGGACCAGGCGCTCCTCGCCGCGGCGCTGATGCAGAGCCCCGTCGTGCGCGGCATCGTCGCCAAGCCCTCGCTCCCCTTCCCCGTCGCCGGCACGATCTGGAACTACAACCCCGGCCTCGGCGTCGACGGGATCATCGGCGTGAAGTCCGGCTTCACCTCACAGGCCCAGGGCTGCCTCGCGACCGCCGCCTACCGCACCGCGGCCGGCCGCCACGTCCTCGTGGTCGCCGTCTCCCTCGGCCAGGCGGGCGGGCTCGGGCAGGCGGCGCGCGTCGACGAGACGCTCCTCGCCGCCGCCGGCCGCTCGCTCGTCGGCTACCGCCTGCCGCTCCCGACGAGCTCGGTCGGCACCGTCGCCCTCGGCGGCTCGAGCACCTCGCTCTACGCCGCGGGCGGCTCGCCGCTCATCGTCGGCTGGCCGGGGATGAAGCTCCACGAGCAGGTCGTCTCGCGCACGCCCGTCCCCGCCATCTCCTCAGGGGCGGTCTTCGCCGACCTCGTCGTGTCGAGCCCGGGTGGCGTGCTCGCCTCGGTGCCGCTCACCGCCGCCACGGCGCCGAGCACCGCGGGCGGCACGACGGCGACCGTCCTCGGCGGGACGACCCCGACGACGCTCCCCTCCACCGCGATCTCGAGCTCGCTCGCGGCAGCGGGGTAGGGCGTGCGGGCGAGGGTCCCCGCCTCGACCTCGAACCTCGGCCCCGGCTTTGACGTCCTCGGGCTCGCGCTCTCCCTGCACGTCGAGGTGGAGGTGCGCCCCGCCCGCCGCTTCCTCCTGCACAGCGAGGGGGAGGGCGCGGAGCTGCCGACCGACGAGGGGCACCTCGCGGCGCGCGTCGCCTGCGCCGTCGCGGGGAGCGGGCACCTCGAGATCCTCGTGCGCTCGCAGATCCCCGTCGGCCGCGGCCTCGGCTCCTCGGCGGCGCTCGCCCTCGCCGCGGCGGCCGCCGCGGGCGCCGACGACCCGCTCGCCGTCGCCGCCGCTTACGACGGCCACGCGGAGAACGCCGCCGCCTCGCGCTTCGGCGGCCTCGTCGCCGCCACCCTCGTCGAGGGGGTGCCCCTCGTGCGCCCCCTCCCCCTCGACGCCGGGCTGTCGTTCGTCGTCGTCGTCCCCGACCGCCAGCTCGAGACCAAGGCGGCGCGCGCGCTCCTCCCCGAGACGGTCCCCTTCGGCGACGCGACCTTCAACCTCGGTCGCCTCGGCCTCCTCCTCGCCGGCCTCGCCGACCGCGATGCCCTCGTCCCCGAGGCGGGGGAGGACCGTCTCCACCAGGAGGCGCGCAGCGCCCTGTACCCCGAGGCACCCGAGTTGCTCGCCGCGCTCCGGGCGGGGGGAGCGACCGTCGCGACCTGGTCCGGGGCGGGGCCGAGCCTGCTCGGGATCTGCGTCGAGGCGCACGCGGCGGCGGCCGCCCGCGAGGCGGGCGAGGCGGCGCTCCAGAGGTGCGGCCTCGCCGGGCGGGCCGTCGTGCTCGCGCCCGACCTCGCCGGCCTCGTCCTCAGCGACTGATCGCCGGGGCCGCCCGACGACCGCTCGCGGGGTGGCCGACGGCCGGGGTCAGCCGGCCACCAGCTCGGCGAGGTGGGCGAGGGAGTTGGCGAGGTGCTCGGGAGGGAACGGGGGGAAGCCGATGCGCTCCCGGATCGGGTCGGGGACCTCGGACCAGTCGTAGGTGAGCGTGACGGTCGTCTGCGCGAGGTCGTAGCGCCAGGTCCAACCACCGAAGGCGAGCCCGCCGTCGTCCGCGTCGTAGCCGGGCCTCCAGGAGATGGCACGCGGCGGATCGAACACCTCGACCCGATTTGCCATCTCGTAGTTCCCCTTCGGATGGTTGGGGTGGTACATCGTCATCCGGAAGATCTGCCCGGAGGCGATCAACGGCTCGTCGCCGAGACTTTCGGAGACCCACCCGGTGCCATCGATCGTGGCGTGCCGTACGGGATCGGTGAGGACCGCGAAGACGGCCCCCGCCGGGGCGTCGATCCCCCTGCTCGCGCTGACGCTGTCGTCTGCCATGTCGTTCATCTTCTGGAGCGGAGCTTGTCACGGTTGCGACCTCGGCAGATCCTGAGCTCATCGGCGTCGCCGGCGCGCGCAGCGCCGGTTCGGGTGCGCCGGCGCCTGCCGGCTGAGCGCCCGGTTGCTCGGAGGCACTGCGATCGGCCGCCGGGTCGTCCACGACCAATAGGTTGGCGTCGTGGGGTCCCTTCGCCGACGCGCTCCGGACGCCTTGGCGCTGTTGTTCGCCGCCTCGAGTCTGGTCCACCTGATCCGCCCGAAGGTCTTCGAGCCGCTCATTCCGAAGTGGCTGGCTCATCCGCGTCTCGTGGCGTACGCGAGCGGTGCGGCAGAGCTGATCTGTGCCGGTGGGCTGGCCACGAGGGCTCGTTGGTCGCGTTCCGCGAGCGTGCTGCTCCTCGGTGCCGTCTTTCCCGGCAACATCCAGATGGCATTGAACGCCGCGCACGAGAGCGGCGGGCACCTCACCCGGGCCGAGCTCCTCGCGTTCGGACGCCTCCCGCTGCAGGTGCCGCTCATCTGGGCCGCATGGCAGGCGGGCGGCGCGCCGCGACCGAGCCAGTCACGATCGTGCGCGTCGTCCGCACCGCCCGTCGTCGTCAGACGCGAAGTGCTCTCACCGTCTGCTCGCTGAACTCGGCGAGCTCGTCGAGCGCCCCACAGATCAGCTCTGTCTGCTGGCGCAGTTCCGCGAGCAGGACTGCCGAGCCGAGATCGGCCAACGCGCGCTTCACCCGGTCGAGACGGCCGGCCACGGCCTGCACCATCGCCAGCAGATCGGCGTCGACCTCCTCGTCGAGTTCGGAGTCGGTGCCAAAGGCTGGGATCGGCAGGCTGGTGCCGTTCAGAGAATCCGCCATCGAGCTTCCGCCTTCCAGGTCCCAACAGGCGACGCGAGTCGCCGGGAACCCTCACTGCAGAAGGCCGCTTGCGATCACTCTAGGACCTGTACGGAGAAAGACGTGTCGAGGAGCCCGTGCGCGACACCGAGACCGGGATCGACGGGCGCGAACCCTCGTTAGTCCCGCTCGAGCCGGCGGAGTCCTTGCACAGGCGTCCACGACTCGACCACGAGCTTGCTGGCCCCGCTGTTGAGTCCGGTGATGACGACCTCGCCGATGTCGGCGGTGAACATCTCCCCGTCGGGTTGCGCCCCCGCAACGTCGGTGGTGCGCGCGGGCGCCTGGACCGCTCGCCCCGCGATCTTCGCCTCACCGGGCCAGTCGCCCTCCTTGCCCTCCTCGGGATGGAAGGTCGGGCCGTGCAGCGCGAAGCGAGGATCCCGTTTGAGATCCTCCCCCTTGCGCGCTCCCTCCATCGAACCGAAGCGGAGTTCGCCGTCTGTGAACTGACATTCAATGCCCGAGATTCGTGGCGAACCGTCGGCGCGCAGCGTCGCGATGGTCTTGTGGCGGCCGGCGTCGAACAGCCGCCGCACCCGTTCAGCGAATTCCGGCTCCGTCTGCTCGAACACCTCCCACGCCGGCACGGGCCAGACAATATGCGGGAGGTGCCACCGCCATCTCCTCGCCGGCGCAGGGGTCGCATGCAGGACGTGGTCGGTCGCGGCGCAGCCAGCCGGTTCAGCCGGGCGGCGCGGGCCGCAACGCGCGGAGCCGAGTGGCGACGAGAATGGCGCGATGAGGGATCGGATTGCTTCAGGTTCTCCCTTCGAGGAGTCGATCGGGTTCAGTCGCGCGCTACGGGTCGGCGACCGAGTGCTCGTCTCCGGAACCGCTCCGATCTGGCCCGACGGCTCGTGCGACCCGGACGTGGAGGTGCAAGCGAGGCGGTGCTTCGAGATCATCGCCGCGGCACTGGGCGACGCGGGTGCCGAGGTGCGCGACGTGGTCCGAACGCGCATGTTCATCACCGATGCGGCACATGCCGAGGCCGTCGGTCGCGCGCACGACGCCGTGTTCGGCGACGTCCGGCCCGCCGCCACGATGGTGGTCGTCTCGGCTCTCCTCGACCCTCGGTGGCACGTGGAGATCGAGGCAGAGGCCGTCGTCGGTGACGGGAGCCCCGGCCTCGGACCCACCGTCAGCTGACGGTCGACGCCGCGCCCGGGCTTTCTCCGCCGGCCCAATTGTCCTGCCCCGGCGTGTCGGTGCAGGTCCTGGTGCCGGGAGGCACGTTGGACTCGGTGCAGGTCGTGGTGCCCACCGTCCCGCTGCAACTCGCACCGACCGTCACCGCGGAGCCGTTCGCGTCGTACCGCTTGATGACGTAGCCGGCGACGCTGCGGTTGTCAGGGAAGCGCGCGGTGGCCCAGCTGAGGGTGACGCTGCTGCCCGATGCGCTGACGCTCGGTTGGCCGCCGCTCGGCATCGTGGAGGCGAGTGCGCTGGCTGCCCTGAACCGCCGCCCGTCCACGTTGCCTCGGCGAACGGGGTGAAGACGAGATCGCGCGGCAGGGCGAGGCCGAGCACGACGAGGAGGCGCAGGGAGAGCGGGATCCTTCTCAATTCCGGACCTTGTTTCCGAGGCCCTTGTAGCCCAGCCGGAAGGTGGCGCCGCTGCAGGCGTCGGGTGCGCTCCGCAGCATGCTGACGACCACCGACGTCCTGGCCGAGGCCGACGAGGGACGGAGAGCTGGCCGGAGAAGGAGCCCACCGAGAGCGTCGAAGCTGGGGGTCTGAGCCCGCGAAGGGCGCCGGAGTCGACCCCCCTCCTGCCTCGTCCGGTGGGTTCAGCATCGGGCACATCGTTCCGAGACGCGAAGACGTGGACGGGCTGCTCGCATCGGCCCTGGAAGACGGAGCTTCACTTACCGGCGCCCCCGTGAACGACCTTGGGGCATCTACTCCAGGTACTTCCGCGATCCTGACGGCCACCTCTGGGACATCATCTGGAGTCCGGACACTGAATCCCGATAGGGCGGCATCCACCCGGTGTGAGGGAAGGCGCGGATCGAGTCCATTCCAAAGTCCGGGAGGTCGGGGTCCACCGAGCTTGAGAACAGTGCTCGCGATGAACGAGACATTCCGTCACGCGCCTCGGGCTCGCACCGCTCCCGCTCCCCGTCGGAACCCGCAACGATGGACCAGCCGTGTCCGCCTCGACGTGGCTGCCCCACCGCAGGGCAAGGGCAGGAACCTGTGCCCAAGGCCCTAGCAAGGGCTCGAAAACCCTAGTAAAGGTTGCGGTGGTCAGTCCCTTGTTGGTGGCCAGAGACCGCATGGCCCACCAACAAGACCAGTATCTCAATTACTTGACTGCGACCAAGGATGCATTCCATCGGTTCCCCGAGACGGTGTAAGTCACGGTAACCTGCTCGCCTGCTTTGAGACTGGTGAGACTGCTTACCTTTCCGTGGAGGGTCACGGTCGCCTTCGTTGTGACACGGAAGATGTCCGTGTTCTTGTTTACCGTCACGTAAAGCTGGCGAAATATCGGACGAACTGCCTTGACGACACCTTTAGCCGTGGCACTCGTCGTTGCGGATGCAGTCTCAGCAGCGACTCCCATTACACTTCCGGCAAGACCACATACCAAAAGTGCCGGCACCACTCGCTTGGACATTGTCCTTCTCATAACTCTCGTCCCTTACTTACCTTAGCTCGGAGAGGCACTGAAAATCGAATACCTCTCGCAGTTGATTAACTGTATTACCGAGCACGCGGGCACGATATTACTCACGAACACAGCGAGAAGCAGCCCGCGGGGCTGAGGATTTCGGCACTCCGGGTAGCGGCTGCCGGAGGATGCTCCCAACGGCTGGATGCCTGGCGGGGACCTCCTATCCCTGCTGGCCCCTGGCCCGGGTCCAAGCGGCCCGCCGGGGGAGGAGCGCGAGGGTGCCCTCGCCGCCGTCGACGAGGGCGAGGCGTCCGTCGATCTCACCCATGGGGAGGGAGCGCACGATGACAGCGGGGATCCGGCGCGCCCTTGCCACCTCGAAGAGGTGCGCGCTCGCGTCACCGGTGCACGCCACGAGGGCGCCCGCCCGCCACAGCAGGGGGGCGTAGCGGGGGAGCGGGTGGTCGACGACGAGCACGGCGCCCGCCTCGAGGGCGGCTGCCCGGACGGTCGCGTCGGCACGCCGCGCCGGGCCGGCGAGGCGCCCCTCGGCCGCTGGTTCGGCGACGTAGCTGCTGCCGGCGGAGGGGATCGCCACCTGCAGCAAGCGCTGCCAACGTGCGAGGCGGGAGGGGCCGCTGTTGCCGCGGTTTCCCCCGGAGCTGCCGCCTCCGAGCGCCGCGAGGGACTGTCCGAAGAGGTCGCCCGGCGGGGCGCCGTCGCTCGCGAGCGTCTGCGCCAGCGCGCCGCAGAACCAGACGAGCGCGGCCGCCCCGCCGGCGTCGACGGGGCGGAGCGTCGAGAGGGCGCGCAGGTCGCTGTCGGCGGCGCGGGTGGCGAGGCGGTCAAGGAGAGCCTCCCCGGTCGCCGCCGCCGCGGCAAGCGCCTGCCCGTTCAGCTCGCCGGCGAGCTGCAGCGCCCCGGCGAGCTCCGTCGGCGGCTCGACGTGCCTGCCCGGGCGTAGCGGCGCGAGCGCCCAGGGGAGGAGCAGCGCTTCACCGAGCGGCCCGGCGAAGGTGGCGAGCGTGCGCGCCGCCCGTCCGGCGAGTTCCGCGACGTCGGGGGAGAGCGGCGGCCGTCCCGGTGGCCGTTGGCGGGCGCTGCGGCCGGCACGCGGTGCGGCGCGGCCCACCTGCAGGAGGAGGAGCTCGTCGCCGGACGCGGCCCACTCGAGGGTGGTGCCGGGCGCGCCCTCGAGGCGCCCGAGGTCGCCGACGAGCGCAGCGAGGGTCGCCTCGCCGACGAGCGCGACCGCCGCGCCGCTCGCGGCGCCGTCTCCTGAGAGGGTCGCCGTCAGCCCCTCGGCCCAGCCCGAGAGCAGCGCGGCGGGGCTCCCCTCGACGGCGGTGACCTCGACGCTGCCGTCGTCGAGCACCACCGCCGTGCCGGCGCAGCGGGGGGAGAGGTAGCGCTGGACGAGGACGGAGGGAGCGACGGCGCGGAATTGCCCGCCGGTCAGGCGAGCCTCGACCTCGGGTCGGAAGACCGAGGCGACACAGCCCCGCACGGCCGTCGCGAGCTCCCCGGCGGTGACGTCCAGGAACGAGGTGAAGGCCCCCGACCAGCTCGCCTCGGCCTCTGCGGGGGAGGAGGAACGACAGACGAGGCGCTCCCCGAGCGCTTCGGCGGCGGCACCGAGGGCGCCGCCGAGCTCGCCCGGGAGCGGCGCGAGCGAGAGCGCCAGCTGCGCGGCGTGCACCCCCTCGCCCTCGACGAGCGCGGCCGCGTCGTCGATCGCCGCCGCGAAGTGCGCGACCGGCACCACGAAGCCGGGGAGCACCGCACATCCCCGCCGCCGTGCCGCGGCGAGCGCGGCGGCCTTGGCGCCGACGAGCGAGGGGTCGAGGGCCGCCTCGTCGTCGAGGTCGATCAGCAGGGCGGGCGGCTCCCCCGACTCGTCAACCGGCGAGGGTGATCTCCCCGACGGGGAAGGTCGTGATCATCTCGGTGCGGTCGGGGTGGACGATGAGCATCTCCTCGATGCGCACGCCGAACTCGTGGACCTTGCCGTGCTGGGTCTCGAGCGCGAAGACCATCCCGGGCTCGATCGTCTGGGGGAAGTCGAGCGACCAGATCCGGCTGATCACCGGCATGTCGTACTGCGCGAGGCCGAGGCCGTGCCCCCAGAGGTTGGCCGCCGCCTCGTCCTCGTCCTCGTAGCCCCAGGTCTCCTGCGCGGAGGGCCAGCGCGACGCGATGTCGCGCGTCGTCGCGCCGGCGCGCACCGCATCGATCGAGTCGTAGAGCCACTTGAGCGCGAGGTCGTAGTAGCGGCGCTGCTCGTCGTTGGGCTTCCCGCCGACGCAGTAGGTGCGGTAGTAGCAGGACTTGAAGCCGTTCCAGGTGAGCGCGGCGAGGTCGATGATGACGAGCTCTCCGGGCCGGATGATGCGGTCGGAGAAGTTCCGCCAGTTGGGCCATGCGTTCGGCCCAGAGGAGACGATGATGTCCTCGACGTCCTCCATCCCGGGGATGTCGAAGAGGTACTTCATCCCGAACGCCGTCACCTGGTTCTCGGTCAGCCCCGGCTTCAGGAACTGGGAGAACTCGTAGTGCAGGGCGTCGCCGATGGCACCGACGATGCGCATCGCCTCCTGTTCGTCGACGTTCTTCACCGAGCGCGCCTCGACCATCGGCGTCATCCCGTCGGTCCAGTTGATCCCCGCGCGCTCGAAGGCGCGGATCATGTTGATGTCGATGAAGTCGGTGCCGAGCGGCTGGTCCAAAACCCCCGCCTCCTCGAGGTCGGCGAGGATCGCGGCGGTGAACTTGCCGACCTGCATCTCCGAGGCCGGGCCGGCCGCCCCCTTGATCCAGGAGAAGGAGTGGCGGACGTTCTCGGGCGGCAGCCACGGCGAGTGCCGCTTCACGTGGATGCCGATGTCGCCCTGCTCGTAGAGGATCGGCTCGCGCCCCTCGACGAGGATCGCGTAGCGCAGCCCCGGCTTCAGGCGGTTCCAGCCGGGGGTGAGCGTCGAGGTCACGTAGCGGACGTTCTCGTCGTACATGAGGAGCATCGCCCCGAGGCCGTGGCGGCGCATCGCCGCGCGGGCGCGCTCAAGGCGGTGGGCGCGCATCCGCGACCAGTTGATCCGCTCCTGCCAGTCCATC
The DNA here is from genome assembly GCA_035533595.1 of Acidimicrobiales bacterium. Taxonomy (NCBI): domain Bacteria; kingdom Bacillati; phylum Actinomycetota; class Acidimicrobiia; order Acidimicrobiales; species Acidimicrobiales bacterium. The sequence continues at coordinate 44,554 of DATLTN010000024.1, read as the reverse complement.
CCTACACTGCCGAACGACGCCATCTCTGGTCCTCTCAGTCAGATCGAACGGGCCCGGTGGGTGCCACCGGGCAGGAGCGCCTCAGCCGCCGAAGCCGAACAGCCGCGCCGCGTTGTCGGCGCCGATCGTCTCGGTACTCTTCTCGCCGAGGACGCGCCGCAGCGTCTCGACGGGCTCGACCATCGCCATGTCGTAGGGGAGGTCGGTGCCGAGGACGACCTGGTTGATGCCGACGCGCGAGACGAGGTAGGCGAGCGCCTCGTCGTCGTGGGTGATCGTGTCGAAGAAGAGCTGCGGCAAGAACGAGAAGGGGTCCTCCGGCGCGTCGGCGAGCTCGGGGCGGACGCTGCGGGCGTGGCGCAGCCGTCCCAGCTGGTAGGGGAGGAAGCCGCCGCCGTGCAGCAGCACGACGCGCAGGCGCGGGTGGCGGGCGAGGAGGCCCGAGCAGATCAGCCGCTCGGCGACGACCGTCGTCTCGAGCGGGTTCCCGATCACGTTCTGCAGGTAGTACGGCTCGAGGCCGTGGTGCGGCTCGTTGAAGGCGGGATGGACGAGGACGGGCAGCCCGAGGCGGGCGGCGGCCGCCCAGAACTCCTCGAAGGGTTCCTCGTCGAGGCGTCGGCCGGCGACCGAGGTGCCGATCCCCGCCCCCGCGCAGCCCGCGGCTGCCGCTTCGGCGAGCGCCGTCGCGGCCGATGTGGGGTCCTGGAGGGGGACGTTGGCGAGCCAGCGGAAGCGCTCCGGGGCGTGCTCGCAGTAGCGGGCCATGCCGGCGTTGGCGCTGTCGCAGAGCGTCACCCCGGCGTCGGTGGGGACGTCGTAATAGAAGAGCATCGGCGGCGAGGAGATGACCGCACCGCCGATCTGGCGCTCGTCGAGCTCGGCGAGGCGGGCCGCGGGGTCGTAGAACGAGGGGGTCACCTCGAAGGGCACGTGGTGGACGCCCCGCCACTCGCCGTCCACGATCTGCACGCCGTAGACGGGGTCCGAGGACAAGGTGTCGAGCGACTCGCTCGGCATCACGTGGTTGTGGACGTCGATGAGCACCCGCTCGCCCCCTCAGGCTTCGGCCGGCCGTCGGGCGAGCATATTCGACCTGCTCCGGGGGACCGGGCCGGCCGCGGTGTCAGCGCGCGGGCGCCTCTCCGCCCTCATCGGCCTCGTCGAGACTGCGGGCGAGGGTCGTCCAGGACAAGGTCGCGCACTTCACCCGGGCGGGGAACTTCACCACACCCTGCATCGCGGCGAGCTCCCCGAGGTCCTCGGCATGAAGCGCCGCCTGGTCGTCCCCGCTCTCGTCGGCGCCGTCGACGGCGAACATCGCGCGCACGGCGGCCATCAGCCGCCGGACCTCGGAGAGCGGCCTCCCCTTCACCGCGGCCGACATCAGCGAGGCGGAGGACTGGCTGATCGAGCAGCCCTGGCCGTCGGTCGCGACGTTGGCGACCACGCCATCGGCGACCTCGACGTAGACGACGATCTCGTCGCCGCACAGCGGGTTGAAGCCCTCGGCGCGGTGCGCGGGCGGGCTCTCGAGCGCGCCGCGGTTCCGCGGCGAGCGGTAGTGGTCGAGGATGATCTCCCGGTACAGCTCGTCGAGCTCGGCCATCGCTACCCGAACATCTCCCGCACCGCGCCGAGCGCGGAGACGAGGGCGTCGACGTCGCCCTCGTCGTTGTAGAGGTAGAGCGAGGCGCGCGTCGTCGCCGTCACGTTGAGGCGCCGCATCAGCGGCTTCGCGCAGTGGTGGCCGGCGCGCACGCAGACGCCGTGCTGGTCGAGCACCTGCGCGACGTCGTGGGGGTGGATCTCCCCGAAGGAGAACGAGATCACCCCGCCGCGGCGCGCCGGGTCGGGGGGAGGGCCGTAGATGACGAGCTCGGGGTGGTGCTCGGTGAGCTCGGCGAAGGCGTAGGCGGTGAGGGCCCCCTCGTGGGAGGTGATCCGCTCGATCCCAACCTCCTCGAGGTAGCTGATCGCGGCGGCGAGGCCGATCGCCTCGGCGATCGGCGGGGTTCCGGCCTCGAACTTCCAGGGCACCTCGTTCGGGGTGAAGCCGTCCAGGCGGACGTCGGAGATCATCTCCCCGCCCCCGAGGAAGGGGGGCATCTCCTCGAGCAGGGCGCGCCGCGCCCAGAGGACGCCGATCCCCGTCGGCCCGAGCGCCTTGTGGCTGGTGTAGCCGAAGAAGTCGAGGTCGAGGGCGGCGACGTCGACGCGGCGGTGGGGGACGATCTGCGCGCCGTCGACGAGCACGAGGGCACCGTGGCGGTGCGCGGCCTCGACGAGCGGCGGCAGGTCGACGATCGTCCCGAGCACGTTCGAGGCAGCGGTCACCGCGAGCAGGCGGGCCCCGTCGAGGAGGGTCTCGAGGTCGTCGGTGTCGAGCGTGAAGTCGTCGCGCAGGCCGAGGTAGCGGAGCTCGATCCCGCGCTCCTCCTTCAGCATCAGCCAGGGGACGAGGTTGGCGTGGTGCTCCGCCTCGGAGAGGACGATCACGTCGCCCTCGCGGAGCTCCTTGCGGGCCCAGGTGTGGGCGACGAGGTTGATCGCCTCGGTGACGTTCTTGGTGAAGACGATCTCGTGGCTGGGGTCGGGGGCGCCGATCAGCCGGCCGGCGGCGACTCGGGCGGCCTCGTAGCGCCGCGTCGCCTCCTCGGCGATCGCGTACACGCCGCGGTGCACGTTGGCGTGCGTCGTCTCGTAGTAGTCGTCCATCGCCCGCAGCACGGCGCGTGGGCGCTGCGCGGAGGCCGCGGAGTCGAGGTAGACGAGTGGGCGCTCGCCGGGGTGGCGCTCGAGGATCGGGAAGTCGGCGCGGATCCTCGCCACGTCGAGGGCCGCTACGTGCTCCTCGACCCGGCTCATCGCCCAGCTCCGGCCTTGGTCACCCCGGCAATGTTAGGGGTGGCGGCCGATCCCGCCTCCGGGTGGCTCACCAGCCGCGCGCGATCCACTCGTCGAGATGCGGCTCCTCGGCTGCGAGGGTGGTGTCGAGGCCGTGGCCGGGGAGGACGAGGGTGTCGGCGGCGAGCGCAGCGAAGAGGCGGCGCTCGATCGACTCGATGATCTCGGGAAAGTTCCCGTAGGCGTTGGAGGTGTTCCCCGGTCCGCCCGGGAAGAGCGTGTCGCCGGAGAACAGCAGCGGTGCGCCCTCGACGAGGAAGCACATCGAGCCCGGCGTGTGCCCGGGGGTGTGGATCGTGCGCACCCGCAGCCGCCCGACCTCGAGCACCGCGTCATCCTCGAGCAGCAGGTCGTAGGAGGGGAGCATCCCGGCGTCGGCCGCGGTGACGGCGACCTCGTAGCCGGCATCGCGGATCGCCGGCACGGCCTGGATGTGGTCCCAGTGGCCGTGCGTCTCGACGACCCTGCGGACGCCGAGGCCCTGGCAGAGTTCGAGGAGCTTCTCGTGCTCGTTCGCGGCGTCGATCAGCATCGCCTCGCCGCTCTGTTTGCAGCGCAGCACGAAGACGTTGTTGTCGACCGGGCCGACGACGAGGCGGTGGACCTCGAGCGCGGCGTCCTCGTAGTGAAGTGTCACCCGAGCCACGCTAGGCCGCTCCGCCGCGCGACTGCCCGGCGCCGGGGCCGGCGGCGCACGCGGTCGCCGCTGGCGCTCCCGCCACGGCCGGAGCCCCCGCCCGTAGCATCCACCGAGTGCCGATCGGGGTCCGAGGGAGGGTGCGATGAGCCGCGAAGCCGCTGCTCCGGCGACTGCCTCGCTGCGCGCGCTCAGCGAGGAGCTCGGGCGTCTCGCGGCGGTCGTCCGCGAGGGCGGCGGCGAGGAGGCGCGCCGGCGCCACCTCGAGCGCGGGAAGCTGCTCGTGCGCGAGCGGATCGACCGCCTGCTCGACCCCGGCAGCCCCTTCCTCGAGCTCTCGCTCTTCGCCGGTCACGAGCTCTACGACGAGCCGGTGCCGGCGGGAGGGATCGTCACCGGCATCGGCCGCGTGTCGGGGCGCGACTGCATGGTGGTGGCCAACGACGCGACGGTGAAGGGCGGCTCGTACTACCCGATCACGGTGAAGAAGCACCTGCGTGCCCAGCAGATCGCCGGCGAGAATCGCCTGCCGTGCCTCTACCTCGTGGACTCCGGGGGCGCCTACCTACCCCTCCAGGACCAGGTCTTCCCCGACCGCGAGCACTTCGGCCGGATCTTCTACAACCAGGCGCGCCTCTCGGCGCGTGGCGTCGCCCAGCTCTCGGCGGTGCTCGGCTCCTCGACGGCGGGGGGCGCCTACGTCCCGGCGATGAGCGACGAGAGCGTGATCGTGCGCGAGCAGGGGACGATCTTCCTCGGCGGCCCGCCGCTCGTGCGCGCCGCTACGGGGGAGGTCGTGAGCGCGGAGGAGCTCGGCGGCGGCGACACCCACGCCCGCCGTTCGGGGGTCGTCGACCACCTCGCCGCGGACGACGCCGCCGCGCTCGGCAAGCTCCGTGAGATCGTCGCCACCCTCGCGCCGCCCGAGCACCCCTGGTTGGAGGCGCACTCGGCCGAGGAGCCGGCCGAGGATCCGGCCGAGCTCTACGACCTCGTCCCCGCCGACGTCCGCCAGCCCTACGACCCGCGGCTCGTCATCAGAAGGATCGTCGACGGCTCGCGCTTTTCTGAGTTCAAGGAGCTGTGGGGGGAGAGCATCGTCTGCGGCTTCGCCCGCATCTTCGGCTACCCCGTCGGGATCCTCGCCAACAACGGGGTGCTCTTCAGCGAGTCCGCCTTGAAGGCGACGCACTTCATCGAGCTCTGCAACCAGCGCCGGCGACCGCTCGTCTTCCTGCAGAACATCGCCGGGTTCATGGTCGGCCGCGACTACGAGTCGCGGGGGATCGCGAAGGACGGCGCGAAGCTCGTCACCGCGGTCGCCTGCTCGGCGATGCCGAAGTTCACCGTGATCGTCGGTGGCTCCTTCGGCGCCGGCAACTACGCGATGGCCGGACGCGCCTACGACCCGCGCTTCGTCTTCATGTGGCCGAACGCCCGCATCTCGGTGATGGGGGGCGAGCAGGCGGCGACGGTGCTCTCCCTCGTCGGTGGCGCCGGCGAGGGTGCCGCCGACGAGGAGCGGGCGGAGGCGACCCGCGCCGAGTACGAACGGCAGGGCTCGCCGTACTACGCGAGCGCCCGCCTGTGGGACGACGGCGTGATCGACCCGCTCGACACCCGTCGCGTCCTCGGCATCGGCCTCGAGCTCGCCTCGCGGGTCGCGCCCGAGCCGAGCCCCTACGGCGTGTTCCGGATGTAGCGGTGGCCTTCGACTCGCTCCTCGTCGCCAACCGCGGCGAGATCGCGCGCCGCGTCCTGCATGCCGCCCGCTCGCTCGGCCTCGGCACGGTCGCGGTCTTCTCGGCCGCCGATCGTCGCTCCGCGCACGTGCGCGAGGCCGACCGGGCCTTCTGCCTCGGCCCCGCCCCGGCGGCCGACTCCTACCTCTCGGTGGAGGCGGTGATGGCCGCGGTCGAGGCCTCCGGGGCGGGGGCAGTCCACCCCGGCTACGGCTTTCTCGCCGAGCACGCGGAGCTGGCGCGCGCCTGTGAGCGGCGCGGCGTGGTCTTCGTCGGCCCCACCTCGTCGGTGATCGAGGAGATGGGGCGAAAGGACGAGGCCCGCCGGCGCGCCGTCGCGCTCGGCGTGCCGGTCGTCCCGGGGCTCGAAGGGTCGGCCGACGAGCTGGCGGCGCGCGCCGCGGGCGAGGTCGGCCTCCCACTGCTCGTGAAGGCCGTCGCCGGCGGCGGCGGGAAGGCGATGCGCGTCGTGCGCGCCGAGGCCGAGCTCACCGGCGCGCTCGCCGCCGCCGGACGAGAGGCGCGGGCGGCCTTCGGCGACGAAGCGCTCTTCGTCGAGCGATTCGTTGAAGGGGCGCGTCACGTCGAGGTGCAGATCCTCGCCGACGAGCACGGAGGCCTCGTCCACCTCTTCGAGCGCGACTGCTCGGTGCAGCGCCGCCACCAGAAGGTCGTGGAGGAGGCGCCGGCCACCTTCGTCGGCGAGGGCGTGCTCACGGGGCTGCGGGCGGCGGCGCTCCGCCTCGCGGGGGCGATCGGCTACCGGGGTGCGGGGACCGTCGAGTTCCTCGTGCGCGGTGATGAGTTCTTCTTCCTCGAGATGAACACCCGGCTGCAGGTCGAGCACCGCGTCACCGAGGCGCTCTGCGGTGTTGACCTCGTCGCCCTGCAGCTGCTCGTCGCCCTCGGCCGCCACCTCCCCTTCACCCAGGAGGAGGTGGTGGCGAGCGGGCACGCCATCGAGGCCCGCGTCTACGCCGAGGACCCGGCGGCCGGCTACCTCCCCCAGGCGGGGCGCGCCCGCCTCGTCCGCTGGCCGTCGGGCGTCCTCGTCGACGAGGCGCTCGCCTCGGGCGACGTCGTCACCTCGGACTACGACCCGATGCTCGCGAAGCTCGTCGCGCACGGACCGACGCGCGAGGCCGCCCGCCTCGGCCTCCTCGCGGCGCTCGACGAGACGGCGATCATCGGCCTCGGCAGCAACCTCTCCCAGCTCTACGAAATCGTCAGCGGCGCGGCCTTCGCGGCCGGGCGCGTCGACACCACCTGGCTGGAGCGCGAGGGACCGACCGGTGGCGCCCCCTTTGAGGAGGGCGCCCTGCTCGCTGCCGCCTGGGCGGCTGCCGCCGGCGAGGAGGACGACGGTCCGCTCCGCCGCGACGGCTGGCGCCTCGCCGGCGCGCCAGCGCCGCTGCGCCTCGAGCTCTCCGACGGCACCGCGGCACACGAGGTGCGCATCGACCGCGGCGCCGGTCGCGCCGAGGTCGCCGGGAAGAGCTTCACACTGGCGTCGCTCCCCTCTGCCGACGGTCTCGTTCGCCTCGAGATCGACGGGGAGGTGCGGAACTTCGTGGTCGAGGAGCGGGGCGCGCTGATCGCCGTCTCGGAGCGGGGGCGCGTCCAGGTGTTCGGTCCCGTCGCGGGCGCAGAGGAGCTCGGCCCGCCCGCCGACGGCGAGGTGCGCTCGCCGGTGCCCGGCACACTGAGCTCGCTCGCCGTCGGCCCTGGCGACGCGGTCGAGTGCGGCGACGCAGTCGCCAGCGTCGAGTCGATGAAGACCGAGCTGACGCTGCGCGCGAGCGTCGGCGGGAAGGTCACCGAGGTGCTCGCCGCGGTCGGCGAGCACGTCGCGCTCGATCAGCTCGTCGCGCTGATCGAGCCGGGAGAGGCGCCCTGATGCGGCACCCGCCGCGCGTCACGGCCGCCGGCCTGCCGGCGCGGGTCCGCATCCACGAGGTCGGGGCCCGTGACGGGCTGCAGAACGAGCCGCGCCCGGTCCCGCTCGCCCTCAAGCTCGAGCTCCTCGATCGCCTCGCCGACTGCGGCCTCAGCGACCTCGAGGTGACGAGCCTCGTCCGCCCCGATCGGGTGCCGCAGCTGGCCGACGCCGAGCAGCTCCTCCGCCGCCTGGAGCGGCGCGACGACGTCCGCTACTCGGTGCTCGTCCCCAACCGCCGCGGCCTCGAGCGGGCGCTCGCGCTCGGGGTCGCCGAGGTCGCCGTCTTCGCGAGCGCCACCGAGTCCTTCGCCAACGCCAACCTCGGCCGGTCGCGCGCCGAGTCGATGGCGGAGATCCGCGCGCTCGCCGGGGAGGCCCTCGCCGCGGGGCTCGCGCTCCGTGGCTACGTCTCGATGTGCTTCGGCGACCCCTGGGAGGGCGAGGTGGCCGAGGAGGAGGTCGTGAAGGTGGTCGACGAGCTGTTCGCGGTGGGCTGCGCGGAGGTGAGCCTCGGGGACACGATCGGCGTGGCGACGCCGGGGCAGGTGAAGCACCTGCTCGGCGCCCTCGGGGCGGCGGGCCACGCCCCGGCTGCCCTCGCGGTGCACTTCCACGACACCTTCGGCCAGGCGCTGGCCAACACCTTCTCGGCGCTCGAGGAGGGCATCGAGGTGGTCGACTCCTCCGTCGCCGGCCTCGGCGGCTGCCCCTTCGCCGGCAGCGCGACGGGCAACCTCGCCACCGAGGACCTGCTGTGGCAGCTCGAGGGCCTCGGGATCGCGACCGGCGTCGACCTCGAGGGGCTCGTGCGCACCGCCGATTGGGTATGTCGTGCCCTGGGCAGGGAGGAGCGCTCCCGGACCCTCCGGGCACTTGAGCAGGAGGTACGGGGATGAGCTCGACAATGACGGCCGGTTTCGACCACCGCCTCGACCCGGAGCTCGAGGAGCTGCGGCGCCTCGTCGAGCGCTTCGCGCACGAGGTCATCGCCCCGCAGATCGGCGCGTTCTACGAGCGCGAGGAGTTCCCCTACGAGATCGTCCGCCGCCTCGGTGAGCTCGGGGTCTTCGGGATCCCCTTCCCCGAGGAGTTCGGCGGCATGGGGGGCGACCTGTTCGGCCTCTCGCTCGCGCTCGAGGAGCTCGCCCGCGTCGATACCTCGGTGGCGATCACCGTCGAGGCCGCGGTCGACCTCGGCGCGATGGCGATCCACCGCTACGGCAGCGACGCCCAGCGCGCGGAGTGGCTGCCGCGCCTGTGCTCAGGCGAGATGCTCGCCGGCTTCGGCCTCACCGAGCCCGACGGCGGCTCGGACGCCGGCGCGCTACGGACGCGCGCCGAGCGCGTCGGCGACGACTGGGTGATCAACGGCGCGAAGTCCTTCATCACCAACTCGGGGACCTCGATCACCGGCTGTGTCGTCGTCGCCGCGCTGACCGGCGGCGGCGGGGAGCGCGCCGGGATCTCGACGATCCTCATCCCCGCGGGCACGCCCGGCTTTGACGTCGGGAAGTCCTACTCCAAGGTCGGCTGGGGGGCGACCGACACCCACGAGCTCGCCTTCACCGACTGCCGGGTCCCCGTCGAGAACCTGATCGGCGTCGAGGGGCGGGGCTACGCGCAGTTCCTGCAGATCCTCGACGAGGGGCGGGTGGCGATCGCCGCGATCTGCACCGGCCTCGCGCAGGGGTGCCTCGACGAGGCGGTCCGCTACGCCGGCGAGCGCGTCGCCTTCGGGCAGCCGATCGGCCAGTTCGAGGGCATCCAGTTCAAGCTCGCCGACATGGACGCCCGCGCCCACACCGCCCGCCTCGCCTACTGGCAGGCCGCCTCCAAGGCGCTGCGCGGGGAGCCCTTCAAGCGGGAGGCCGCGATCGCGAAGCTCGTCGGCTCGGAGGCGGCGATGCAGAACGCGCGCGACGCGACGCAGATCTTCGGGGGCTACGGCTTCATGAACGAGTCGCCGGTCGGCCGCTTCTACCGGGACGCGAAGGCGCTCGAGATCGGCGAGGGGACGAGCGAGATCCTGCGCCTGCTGATTGCCCGCGAGCTCGGCCTCTCGACGCCGCTCGGCCGTAGCGAGGGCTGAGCGCCTGCGCCGCAGGCTCAGAAGCCGAGCAGCTCGCGTGCCGCGGCGGCGATCCCTTCGGTCTGGGGGAGGGTCGCCCGCTCGAGCTCGGGCTCGTAGCTCACCCAGGTGTCGCGTGCCGCGAGGCGCGTCACGGGGGCGTCGAGGTCGGTGAAGCAGTGCTGGCCGACCCACGCCGCGATCTCCGCGCCGAAGCCGCTCGTCAGCGTGTCCTCGTGGACGACGAGGACCCGGCTGGTGCGCGCCGCCGACTCGGCGACCGCCTCTTGGTCCCAGGGGGAGAGCGTGCGGAGGTCGAGGACCTCGACCTCGGTGCCCTCCCCGGCGAGGAGCGCCGCGGCCTGCAGGGACTTCTCGACCGTCGCCCCGTAGGTGACGATCGTGAGGTCGCGCCCCGGCCGGCAGAGCCGCGCCTTTCCGAAGGGGACGGCGAAGCCCGCCTCGGGGTAGGGGTCGCGGGTGTAGCGCTGCCGGAGGAGGTGCTTGTGCTCGAGGAAGAGCACCGGGTCCTCGAGCGAGAAGGCCGTCCGCAGCAGCCCGACGGCGTCCTCGGCGCGCGACGGAAAGGCGACGAGCAGCCCCGGGATGTGCGTGAAGATCGACTCGCCGCACTGCGAGTGCCAGATCGCGCCACCCGTCAGGTAGCCGCCGATCGGGATACGCAGCACGAGGGGGCAGTGGAAGGCGCCGTTCGAGCGCCAGCGGATCGTCGCCGCCTCGGAGCGGATCTGCTGCATCGCCGGCCAGACGTAGTCGAAGAACTGGATCTCGGGCGCCGGGTGCAGGCCGCGCAGCGCCTGGCCGACGGCGCGCCCGACGATGTTCGCCTCGGCGAGGGGGGTGTTGAAGCAGCGGTCGACGCCGAAGCGGCGCTGCAGGCCGAGGGTCGTCCCGAAGACGCCCCCCTTTCCCTCGACGCGCTCCAGGAGCTCGACGCGCGCGTCGGCTACGTCCTCGCCGAAGAGACGGATCCGCTCGTCGCCCTCCATCAGCTCGCCGAGGGCCCGTCGGATCGCCTCCCCCATCATCACCTCGTCCTCGTGCGCCCCCTCGCGGCGCGAGGGGCGGGGCCCCGGCGCGGCGGCGGACGGTGGGGGGAGGGCGGTGAGCTGCTCCGTGATGCCGGCGGGGTCCGGACGGGGTGCGGCGAGCACCGCGGTGGCGGCCGCGGCGACGGTCGCGAAAGCCTCCGCGCGCAGCGCCGTCAGCCCCTCCTCGGTGATCGCGCCCATCTCGAGGAGCGCCGCCTCGAGGCGGGCGATGGGGTCGCGTTCGGCCTCCTCGGCGAGCTCCTCGGGACCGCGGTACTTGGACTGCGTGTCGGCGGCGGAGTGCGAGTAAGGGCGGGTGGTGCGCCCCCGGATGAGCCACGGGCCGTTCCCCGCGCGCGTGTCGGAGACCGCGTAGGCGATCGCCTCGCGGGCCGCGAAGTAGTCGGTCCCGTCGACGTCGATGCGGTGCAGCCCCGGCCAGCCCGAGGTGAGCGCGGTGATTGGCCCCGGTGACTGCTCGCTCGCCGGCACCGAGATCGCGAAGCCGTTGTCCTCGACGACGAACAGCAGCGGGAGGCGCAACGTGCAGGCGGTGTTGAGGGCCTCCCAAAACTCGCCCTCCGAGCAGGCGCCGTCGCCGAGGGTGGTGACGGTGATCTCGTCCGGCGTGGCGCTGCAGGCGGCGAGCGGCCCGTGCGCGTTCAGGTAGCGGGAGGCCTCGGCGCAGCCGACGGCGGGAAGGCACTGGCTCGTCGTCGGGCTCGAGGTCGTCGCGATGTGCAGCGCGGGCGAGCTGAAGTGACAGGGCATCTGCCGGCCCCCCGAGGCGGGGTCGGCCGAGGAGCCGACCGCCTGCAGGAGCATCTCCTCGGGCGTGACGCCGAGGGCGAGGGCGAGGGTGCGGTCGCGGTAGTAGGGGAAGACCCAGTCGACCCCGGGGCGCAGCGCCCGCGCGAGCGCGAGCTGCAGCGCCTCGTGGCCGGCGGCGGAGACCTGGAAGAAGACCCGCCCCTGCTTCTGCAGGGTGAGCTCGCGCTCGTCGAGGAAGCGCGAGACGAGGGCGCGCCGCAGGTCCTCGAGCACCTCGGCGACGGGGAAGATCGCCGTGCTCGGGCTGCGGCGCTCTTCGGTCGAGCGGGTCATCGCTTCACCTCGCTCAGCATTCCCTCTCTCACGGCCTCTCCAAACCCGCCCGCTCAGCCGGTCGCCGCGGCGTCCGCCGTCTGCGCCGCGAGGAGCTGCAGCGAGCGGCTCGGAAGGGGCGTGTCGAGGGCGATCGCGGTCGTCGTGCGCGCGATCCCGTGTACCTCGAGGATGCGGTCGAGGAGCAGCGCGAGGTGGTCGTTGCTGGTGGCGACGATCCGGCAGAGGAGGTCACCCGCACCGGTCGTGCGGTGCACCTCGGCGACCTCGGGGATCGAGCGCAGGTGCTCCAGCACGTCGCCGGAGCGCCCCTGGGAGATCTCGAGCGTGGTGAAGGCGGTGACCTGGTAGCCGAGGGCGGCGAGGTCGAGGTCGGGGCCGAAACCGGTCACCACCCCGGCAGCGGTGAGGCGGTCGAGGCGGGCCTGCGCGGTGTTGCGGGCGACACCGAGGGATCGTGAGAGCTCGAGCATCCCGGCGCGCGGCCGCGCCCCGAGGGCGAGGAGGAGGCGCCGGTCGAGGTCGTCGAGCTCCATGGTGGTCATATCGTTCAGTATAGAGCGATTTCACTGCAAATATGCTCAAGAAATTCTCATCCACTTGACTTCTTGAGCGGAGAGGCGTTCCATTTCTGCATGACGAGCACCATCGAGGCCGCGCCGGCCACGGCGCCCGCCGACCTGATGACCGGCTTCCACCACCTCGAGCTCTGGGTGGGGAACGCCCGTGCCTTCACCCATCTCCTGCAGTCCGGCTTCGGCTTCACCTGCGTCGGCTACCTCGGTCCGGAGACCGGTGTCCGGGATCGCGTCACCTACCTGCTCCGCGAGGGCTCGATCGAGCTCGCCGTCACCGCCCCGCTCGCGGAGGGCTCGCCGATCGCCGCGCACGTCGCGCGCCACGGCGACGGTGTCCGCTCCGTCGCGCTCGGCGTCCGCGACCTCGCGCAGAGCGTCGCCGCGGCGCGGCGCCGCGGCGCCCACCTGGAAGGGGACGGCGGCGCCGACGGGGAGACCCCGTCGAGGACAGCGTCGATCGTCGCCTACGGGGAGACCCGCCTCCAGCTCGTCGACGCCGCCCTCGACGGTGCCGAGCTGTGGCCGGCACTCGTCAGCGAGGGGCTGCCGAGCGTCGCGAGCGGCGGTCCGGTCGGCCTCGCCAGGATCGACCACGTCGTCGCCAACGTCGAGGAGGGCCGGCTCGACGAGTGGGTGGCGTGGCACAGGTCGGTCCTCGGCCTCAAGGAGATGCGGCATTTCGACGCCGACGCGATCGGGACCGAGTTCTCGGCGCTGCGTTCGACGGTGCTCTGGAACGGCCGCGATGTCGTGCTGCCGGTCAACGAGCCCGCCCCCGGCCGGCGCAAGAGCCAGATCGAGGAGTACCTCGACGCCTATGTCGGACCCGGGGTCCAGCACGTGGCGCTCGCCACCGAGGACATCGTCGGCACGGTCGACGAGCTGCAGCGCCGGGGCGTGCGCTTCCTCGTCCCGCCGGCCGAGTACTACCCCGAGGCCCGTCGGCGCGTCGGTGCGATCGACCTCCCCTGGGGCGAGCTCGAGCGCCTCGGCGTGCTCGTCGACGTCGAGTCGGGTGGCTACCTGCTGCAGGTCTTCACCGAGACCCTCGGCGACCGTCCGACGTTGTTCCTCGAGGTCATCGAGCGGCGGGGTGCGACGGGCTTCGGAGAGGGGAACTTCAAGGCGCTCTTCGAGGCGATCGAGCGCGAGCAGGGCCGCCGCGGCAATCTCGACCCGACGGCCTGAGCGCGATGGCCGGCTACCGCAGCGTCGGCGAGTTGCCGAAGAAGGAGCACTCGCTGTTCGAGGGGGTCGAGGGGCGCCTCGCCGAGGAGCTCGTCGGCCAGGCGGGCTTCTCCGGCCCCTCGTCGCTGCTCTACCACCGTCACTCGCCGAGCGCCCTGCTCTTCGCCGAGGCGCTCGTCGTCGCACGCGAGGAGACGTCACCGAACGCCGCGCTGGAGCCGATGCACCTCCGCCTCGGCGAGCTCGCCGCGGCGGACGACCCCGTCCTCGGCCGTCACGTGCTGCTCGGCAACGCCGAGGTCACGGTGTGCTTCGCGCGCGCCTGTGGCTCCGGGCCTCTCTATCGCAACGCGGCCGGCGACGAGCTCCTCTACGTGCAGCGCGGGCGCGGGGTCCTCGAGTCGGTCTTCGGACGCCTCCCCTTCGCTGCGGGCGACTACCTGCTCGTGCCTGCCTCGACCACGCACCGCCTCGTGGTCGACGACGCCGACGGCGTCGACCTGTTGATCCTCGAGGCGCGCGGCCACCTCGGCTTCCCGGAGCGCTACGTCGGCCCGGGCGGCCACTTCCTCGAGGGTGCTCCGTTCTCCGAGCGCGACCTGCGGGCGCCGGCGGAGCCCCTCCTCGAGGAGGGGGAGGAGGTGGAGGTGATCATCCGCCACCGCGCCGGCTGGGCGCGGCACCGCTACGCGCACCATCCCTTCGACGTCGTCGGCTGGGACGGCTCGGTCTACCCGCTCGCGCTCTCGATCGCCGACTTCGAGCCCGTCGTGGGGCGCTTCCATCAGCCGCCACCGGTGCACCAGACCTTCGTGGGGCCCGCCTTCGTCGTCTGCAGCTTCGTGCCGCGGCCCCTCGACTTCGACCCGCGCGCCGTGCCCGCCCCCTATCACCACGCCAACACCGACAGCGACGAGGTCATCTTCTACGCGGACGGGGACTTCCTCAGTCGCGCCGGCAGCGGAATCGGCCGCTGCTCGATGACGCTGCACCCGGCGGGCTTCGTGCACGGCCCGCAGCCCGGCGCCGTCGAGGCCTCGCTCGGGGCGTCGCGCACCGACGAGACGGCGGTGATGATCGATACCTTCTCGCCGCTCGCGGTGAGCCCCTCGGCGCGTGGCTGCGCCGACCCCTCCTACCTGCGGAGCTGGCTTTCCTGAGCCTCCCGGCGGAGGCGTTCGGCGAGCTCGTCGTCGAAGGCCGAGAAGAACTCGCCTAGGCGCCCGGTCATCTCCGAGAACGAGGGCGCGAGGAACAAAAGCGGCTGGTAGTGGGTGATGTCGTAGTCGGTGGTGCCCATCGCGGCGAGGTCGAAGGGGCGCATCTCCGCGGCGGTGAAGGCCTCGATCTCGCCGCAGGAGGAGAGCAACCCCGCCCCGTAGGCCTTGGGCCGTCCCTCCTCGAGCACCACCCCGAACTCGAGCGCGAACCAGAAGACCCGCGAGAAGAAGTCGAGGGCCGACTCGCTCTCGGCTCGCCGCGAGGCCGTGCCCGCAAGCTGGTAGAGGGCGGCGAGGTCGGGCTCGGCGAGCATCGTGGCGTGGCCGATGAGCTCGTGCACGATGTCCGGCTCGGGCGTGTAGAAGGGCGTCGCGTGGTGGCGGACGTACTGGGTCGAGCAGAAGGCACGCTCGGCCAGCGAGCCGTAGAACTCGGTCGGGCCGACGAGACCGCCGACGGGGCGGATCGAGAAGCCGGTGAGCGCCCGCAGGCAGCGGTCGACCTCGCGCAGCTGCGGGATGCGGTCGCGGGGGAGGTCGAGGCGGGTGACGCCGTCGAGGAAGGCGGTGCAGGCGTGGCGGCGATGGCGGGGGCCCAACACCTCGCTCACCTGTCGCCAGACAGCGTCTTCCTCCTCGAGGTAGTCGACGAGGGGGATCGGTGCTCCCTCGCCGCGGGCGGCGACAGCGGCGTTGATCGCCTCCCTTCGGCGCCAGTAGGCCTCATCGCCGGCGGCGGGGTGGGCCGCGGAGGCGACCGCTCCCTCGCTTTGGACGCTCTTGATCGCCGTGGTGTCCATCTCGCGAAGTGTCCGCCTGCCTCGGGCCGAGGTTCAAGATGGTGGCGCAAGTATCCGGACGTTCTGCTCTCAAAACCGGCGAAGACGCGAGTATCGTCCGGGAACGATGCCCACATCCCGGAAGGCCGGCGCTCCCTCCGCCCTCGCCGACGAGGTCGATCGCCGCATCCTCGCCGCGCTGGCGGAGGACGGTCGGCTCTCGGTGAACGAGCTCGCCCGGCTCGCCGAGGTCTCGCGCGCCACCGCCTACGCCCGCCTCGAGCGCCTGCAGGCGAGCGGCGCGATCCGCGGCTTCCACGCGGACGTCGACCCCCTCGCCCTCGGCGAGTCGATCACCGCGATGGTCCTCGTGAACGTCGAGCAGGGGTCCTGGCAGGCCGTGCGCGAGGAGCTTGTCCGCCTTCCCGGTTTCGAGTACCTGGCGGTGACGAGCGGCGGCTTCGACTTCGTCGTCATCGTCCGCGTGACCGACGTGGGGGCGCTCCGCGACGTCGTGCTGCACCGCCTCCACCGCATCGACGCGGTGCGCTCCACCCAGACCGTCTTCGTCCTCGACGAGCAGCGCCGTCCCGTCGGGACAGGAGCGGCGCACGCCACGGCGGGGGCGGGGCGGTAATGCGCTTTTGCACCTACCGCCGCGGCGATGCCGACGTCGTCGGTCTCGTCGAGGACGGCACCGTTCTCGGCCTCCCCGACGCGACGGGCCTCCTCGAGTTGCTCGGCGGGGACGGAGGAGGCCTCGCCCGGGCGGCCGAACGGGCCCGGCGCGAGCCCGCCGAACGCCGCCCGGTCGACGAGGTCGAGCTGCGTGCCCCGCTCCCGGTGCCGCCCTCGATCCGCGACTTCCTCGCCTTCGAGGAACACCGTCGCAACACCCGCGGCGGCGGGGAGGTCGACCCCGACTGGTATGAGCTCCCGATCTTTTACTTCTCCAACCCCGCCGCGGTGCACGGGCCTCGCGACGAGGTGGCGATCGCCCCCGGATCGGCTGAATGGGACTACGAGCTCGAGTTCGCGGCGGTGATCGGCACCGCCGGCCGAGACCTGCGGCCGGACGAGGCAGAAGCCCACATCGCCGGCTACACGGTGCTCTGCGATTTCTCAGCCCGCGACCTGCAGCGTCGTGAGATGCGCCAGGGGCTCGGCCCCGCGAAAGGAAAGGACTCGGCGACGTCGCTCGGTCCGTGGCTCGTGACGCCGGACGAGCTCGCCCCGTACCGCTCCCGGCAGAGTTTCGCGCTCGACATGGAGGTCGAGGTGAACGGCCGCCGATACGGCGGCGGGCGCCTCGACGATCTCTATTGGAGCTTCGGGGAGATGATCGCCTACGCGAGCCGCGGTACCGAGGTTCGTCCCGGCGACGTCTTCGGCTCCGGGACCGTCGGCACGGGTTGCATCCTCGAGCACGCGGCCCTCGGTCGCGGTGCGGAGTTCCCCTACCTGGCCCAAGGCGACGAGGTAGTGCTTCGGGTGGAAAACGTGGGCGAGCTCCGTCACCGGATCGCCGCCGCAACGCCGACGATCCCTCTGAGGCCTTAAACGCTGGTCGTCGGACCTGCCCGTTCTCGTCGACCGATGGGCTGACCGGCTCTAGTCCGGCATTGCAAGCGCCACACGCCACAGCCCCGTTCGGGAGGCAGCAGTGCGCACATGTGCCGCGCCGCTCGGAACGGGGACATCCGTTGTCTTCGACTCATCGCGGGAAACGGTCGGTATGGTGCCCGGTACTCCAGGTGACCATTCTCAGTGGCAACAGCGGCCTCGTCAGAAATAGTGTCCGCCGAGCGAGGTTGCCATGCGCAAAGGAACCATGAGTCGAAGGGGTTTGGTCACCGTCCTCGTCATCGTTGGCATCATCGCCGCGGGTATTGAAGTGCCCGGGGGGCGGGCGGCAGCGACTTCGACGGCCGATCTCGCGGTCGTCGCTGGACTGAATCCTTCGGGATCAGGCGCTGAAGCAACAATCGCCGGGACTTCAGCACTGGGGACCAACCTGAACCAGGTCGCGGGTGTCGCGGTCGACAGCGTCGGCAACGTCCTCATGGCGGACCGGGCGGACGGGATGGTCGATCTGCTCGCGGAGTCGGCTCAGAACCCTGGCTATGCGGTTGGCGGGCAATGGCGGATCGGGAACCTATACCTGCTAGCCGGGGACGTAGTCGGCCAGGCTCCCAGCTCCTCGGGCACGCCTGGGCCCCTGACGGCCCTCGACCTTCCGGCGGGGGTCAATGTTGATCCCGAGGGAAACGTGCTTATTGCTGACACCGGCGATGGCGATGTCGAGGTGCTTGCCGAGAACGGAGCGCAGCACCCGTACGACCTCCACGGCGCTTCCTGGGTGGTTGGCGAGTTGTACGTCCTCGCCAGCGGCCTGAATCAACCGGAAGCCGTTCAACCCCTAGGCCGAGCCCGAGTCTTCGCCGGGGACCTTCTCGTGGCGGACACGTCGAACAATGAGGTCGACCTTTTGGCGTCGTCGTCGACCAACCCCGGTTTTCCTGCCCTCGGCGCGAGCCTTAGCCCGGGCACGCTTTATCCGATCCTTGGCGGAGGCGCGAACGCCCCTGACGCGTGCGGCGCAGTTGCCGGAACTGTGTCACTGGAGAGACCGGACGGGCTTGCCGTCGACGACGAGGGAAATCTCCTCTTCGCGGATAGCGGAAGCAACAATGTTCAGGTACTGGCAATCAGCGCTGACAACCCCGGGTACCTCTTGGGTTCGGGAGCCGCGTGGCGGCCTGGGAATGACTACGTAATCGCTGGCTCTGGTTCTCATGCGGATGGCAGCAGTTGCCCGTTGAACGTTGCCGCTGTGCTCAATGCCCCTGGGGAGGTTTCGATCGATCCCGTAGGCGATGTCTTGATCGCCGACTCCAACGGTCGGCGGATTCGAGTCCTGGCGGAGTCGGGAGCCGACCCCGGGTATGGGGTGAGTGGAGCGTGGGTACGTGGGAGTGCCTACGTGGTCGCTGGCGGTGGCACAACCGTTGCTTCGGCGTCCAGCACCGTGGCTACCTCGACGCTGCTGAGCGAGCCGGTTGGCGTCTCGGCCGCTGCCGACGGGGAGGTGTACCTGTCGGACGCTGGGTCCAGCCAGGTGCTCGCGCTCCGACTGGCTCCAAGCCTCCCCAGTTCACTCGCGGCGACGGCTCATGCAGGCGGAGTTGTACTCTCGTGGGTCGCTCCTCTCGCCGACGGAGGCGCAGGCATCTCGGGCTACGAAGTGGGCGTATACGCGAACGGCGCGAGCTCGCCGATAACAACGGTGGCCACCGCTTCCAGCGAGGGGTCCTTCGACGTCACGGGCCTCGCCGACGGCACGACCTACGGCTTCACCGTCGCTGCGGAGAACGCGATGGGCACGGGCACGTCCTCGGCGGAGGTGTTTGCGACGACCCCGACGCCTGTTGCCCCGATCTCAACTCCGACGACCGCCCCGACCTCAACGCCAACGACGGTTCCCGCCGCCAACGATTCCGGCTCCACAGGGTCAGCCCCGGTCACGACGGTGGCGCCTGCCGCCGCGCTTTCGGCTCCCCCAATGGCGGCCGCAGCACCACCGATCAGCTCGCGCAAGGCTCTGGAGACGCCAGCGATGAGGCTCGCGGCCCCGTCAGCGACGGTGGCGGCCAGCGGTGTCCTCGTCCACGTCAAGTGCTCTGCCACCTGCCAGGGAGAGGCGGAGCTTTCCGAGACGATCGTCGTGAGAACAGGAGGACACCGCGTCCTCAAGACCGGCGTGCTCGCCGCCAGCCCCTACCGGGTCAGCGGCAGCGCGCCGGTGGAGATCCGGCTGCGGCTGACGAGCGTCGGCCTCGGGCAGCTGGCAGCGCTTCGGAGAGGCGTCGTCGTGACCGAGACGATGACCGTGAAGGGCGGAAGGACCGTCTCCGCGCACCTGCGCCTGCGCGCTGCGAAGGCGAAATCCGAGGTCGTCCGCCATGCGCGGACAGGCTCCGGACGGTAGATAGAGTTGGACCACCAGAGAGAGGAGGTGGTCCAAACTTGAGTGATCAACGATTTGGGACCCTGGAGGTGGCTGGCCGCTAGGCGGCAAGCTGGACCACCTGGTGAGTCCTAACCAGACACCCTCGTTGTGACCGGTCGGGAGTTGGTCCCCCCTGAAGCAGTCCCGGAGCAGCGAGTCTTTTTCAGCACAGTTATCCGGCCTTAGGGTCGCGGCGGGAGGGCGCTTCGGCGCCCTTTCGTCGCGTCTACGGCCGGTTCGCCCGCTGCCGCGGAGCTACGTCTCGACGTTCGCCTCGATCGCCCGACGGAGGCGCCCCGCGGCGGCGCGGGGGTCGTCGGACTCGGTGAGGTAGCGGACGACGACGAAGCGGCTCGCCCCGGCCTCAGCGAGGGCGGGGACCGTCTCGGGGGTGACACCTCCGGTGACGAAGAAGGGCATCGCACCACCCGGCCAGGCGGCAGCGACCTCGGCGGCGTGCGCGACGTAGGCGGCTCCGGTCGCGGGCCGTCCGGGCTTGGTCGGTGTCTCCACGACCGGGCCCGCCGAGACGTAGTCGACCGGTTCGCCGCGCGCTGCAGCGAGCTCGTCGGGGTGGTGCGTCGAGAGGCCGACGACGCGATGAAGGCCCACGAACTGGCGGGCGAGCGCGGGAGGGAGGTCGTCCTGGCCCACGTGCACGCCGTCCGCCTCGGCGGCGACGGCGAGGTCGGGGCGGTCGTTCATGATGAACGGGACCCCCCGCTCGGCGCAGACGCGGTGCAGCAGGCGGGCGCGGGCGATGAGGGGGCGAGCCTCGAGGTGCTTCTCGCGCAGCTGCACGATGTCGACGCCGCCCTCGATGCACTCGCCGACGAATGCCTCGAGGTCGGGGCGGTCGGGGGTGCAGAGATAGAGGTGTCGTCCCTCGAGGGGCGAGCCGCTCACTTCTTGGCGCGGCCGGCGCCAGCCTTGGCGGGGAGGTTGGCGGCCGACTTCGCCGCCGCCTTCATCTCGCGCTTGTGATCGCGCACCCGCTCCATCGCCTCGGGCGAGTCGATGTCGGCGACCGAGACGAACGAGCCCGCCTTGCCGAAGGGGCCGGCCGCCTCTTCCCAGCCCGCGGGGCGCACGCCGAGGCGCTTCCCGAGGAGGGCGAGGAAGATCTTCGCCTTCTGCTCGCCGAAGCCGGGGAGCGCCCGCAGCCGCTTCATCAGCTCCTTGCCGTCCGCCGCGGTGTTCCAGATCGCTCCCGCGTCGCCGCCGTACTCGTCGACGACGATGTTGGCGACGGCCTGCACCCGCTCGGCCATCGCGGCGGGGAAGCGGTGCAGCGCGGGTCGCTCGGAGAAGGCGGCGACGAGGCGGTCGTGGTCGAGGCCCGCGATCTCGGTCACGTCGAGGCGCCCGCCGAGGCGCTCGCGGAGGTCTCGGGGCGCGGAGAAGGCCCGCTCCATCGGGACCTGCTGGTCGAGGACCATTCCAATAAGAAGGGCTAGAGGGTCGTCGGCCAGCAGGGCGTCAGCTGTTTCGTCGCCTGTCAGATACCAAGCCATACCGTCAGAGTACGCCGACAGGGCGACTCATGATTGGGTCAGAGGTTTGGTGTTGGACCGCGCATGCCGTTGTAGTCGCAAGGCCTGATCCTCGTAGTGCCGTCCGCAGCAACCTTGCATGCATCGCTAGTGCGACATAGGAACCGTCGACCTCGAAGGAGAAGATGGTTACCCCGGACTGCGACAGCCTTTGCCCCGAGTAGCGCGGGTCGAGCGCGGCATCGTCAGCAGCATCGACCCGTGGGCTGAACTCGCTGGCTATCGGCACCTTCTCGCCCACGCACTTCCCGGAGACATCTCTCCTGATCGTGTCTTTGCGGATACGCAGGCAGACCTTGAACGCATCATCGTCGGGGTGCGGCGTCACGCAGCCGGCTGATCACATGGCGAGCTGAACCTTCTAGTCGGTACTCCTTCGAGCAGCCGGAGCACAACCCGCGCGGAGCCACAGATGAGACGTCCTGTCGCTCAGGCCGTGGTTGAACCGATGTGGCTGGTTGTCGCAGGGATTGCCACGTGGGGGTTCGTGTCGGAGGAGGGACACGCTCGTCCTGGTACCAAACACTGGCGGCTTGCACTGTGGGTGTGAGGAATCGAAGAAGGACTTCGTGGGGGCGTCAGGTTCTCGCGAGGTACCGCTCGTCATAAGCCTTGGCGAGGTCCCGGAGCGCCGATGCCCCGTCGCCATTGAAGGAAGAGCCGTGCATCAAGGCGAGGGTTTGAGGCGCGAGCTCGGCAAGGCGGTCAAGAACAATGGCGGTATCGGGGGCCAGGCTGCTGGAGCGAAACATGGCTTCGCCCTCCATCGCCTGCTCCACGATGTCCTCCGTGGTAAGCGCTGGTCCATTGCCGACGTGAGCGAACAGGTCACCACAGAGCAAGGTGCCAGTGGTCTCCTCGTAGAGCACCCGGGCCTCCCAGGCATGAGGGACGTGTGGAGTGTCCAGGTGACGGATCCTCTTGCCACCGAGATCGAGTACCTCACCATCGCCTAACGGGCGCGGCGGCCGGTCTGCGAGGTCGTTGAGCTGGACCATGCACCCCAATGCACCATGGGCCACCTCGGCATCCGGTGCTGCGGCCAGCCACTGGTTCATGGAACCGCACTCGTCAGATTCAACATGGCCAAACGTGATCCAGCACATGCGCTCGATCGGTATGACCCGGGCGACAGCTTCAGAGACCAGGGGGAACATGGCCCTCGGACCGGTATGGAACAGCAGCGGCTCTTCGGCATTGACCAGGAACTGGTTGAACGTAAAGCCGGCTGGCGGCGCTATCTGTGCCACCCAAGTCGATAGCCGAAAAATACCCTCGGCAATCTCATCAACCTTCGTCTCCATCGGTGGACCTCCGTTTGGGCCGCAGTTCTTCGGTGGTGCTTTGGTCAGCGTGGCAGGTCGGTGCCCCGTTCTCAGCTATCGACACCGGGAGAGCCAACCGTCGCGGAGTCCGGCTGCTCACCCTCGGCGGCTCGTCGCCCATGCCGGTCTCGGTCAAGTCGCGCCGCAGCGGCGGAGAGTCGCCTGGAAGCGCCAGATCGGCGGGTCGGGCAGGTGGCGTTTGCGACTGACGGAATCAGCTCCCTCCACGTAGCCCCCGCGCCGAATATCGTCCCTGGAAGACCAGTGGGCCCCCACGATCTGCTGGCCTTGGAGGGGTGATGGACCACGACATGGTGCAGCAGGTCGTCGAGATCGCGAGGCGCGTCGTTGCGAGCGGCGCGATCTCCGCCAACGGCCATGGCAACGCGAGTATCCGCGTCGCTGGAACAGACGAGATGTACTTCACGGCAGGATCTTCGCTCCGCGACCATCCCGCGGAGGCCGTCGTCCGGGTCGGTCTCGACGGCCAGCTTCGCGAGGGCGAGCTCCCTCCGATCCAGGGTGCGGTCGTTGCCATGCATACCGCCCTCTACACAGATCAACCCGAAGTGGGCTGCGTGATCCACACGCACTCACCGTTTGCAACGGCCTACGCCGTGGCGCACCGTCCGATCGGCTGCTGGGTCGAGGCGCTCGCGATGTTCGGCCTTCCCGACGGAGTACCCGTGGCCGGTTACGGTCCGCGCGGCTCTGAGGCCGCGATCGCCAACATTCGCGCAGCAGTCGTGCCAGGCGTCCCTGCTGTCCTCCTCGCCAACCACGGTGTGCTGGTCTTCCACCGGACACCCGATCTCGCCATCATGGTCGGGGGCGTCGTCGAGGAGGCGGCTCAGGCCGGCGTCAACGCGGCTGGGCTGGGCGGGCCCATGGAGATCCCCGACGACTTCAAATCCGCCGCGTTGCAACGCGCGATGACCTTCGAGCAAAAGGGGACGGTCTCGGCTTGACGCCTAGCGGCCGGGCTCTGGCGAACAGATCGTCGGACCGAGTACCAACCATCAAGGCTGGCTGCCCGCGCCAGATCGACGGGTACGGATGCGCTGACGTGTCACATGACGCGCGTCGCCGGAGCGCTCTCGGGGGCATCACCTACCAATGACAATGCGGGGAGCGACGCTCACGGCTCGCTCGGCCGGCCCGGGTAGTAGAAGTCGTTTCCGGTGGGGCGTTGGGTGGCGGGCTGTGTTGCGTCTCGCTCGGCATGAGGCGGATGGGCGCGAACGGGTTGCCGCAAGCCCCACATCGTGGGTGCGCCGTCTTACCTCACTTGGTTAACGACCGCTGACCCATGCCGAACCTCACGCGACCTCACCATGGGACGGTGACCATCCCTTACAGAACCTGCTGGTCGAGGACCGTGCCGATCAACAGCGCGAGTGCGCCCTCGGAGAGCAGCTCGTCGGCCGCGGCGTCGCCGGTCAGGTACCAGCTCATGCGCCCTCCCTCGGGCGGGCGCCGACGGCCCCATCGTTGCTATGCGAGGCGCGGGTCGATCGCCTCGGTGTCGAGGCCGTAGCGCTCGATCGCCTCGGCCACCTCCTCGGCCTTCACCTCGCCCGCCGCGCAGAGCTCGGAGAGCACCGCGACCACGACGTGCTCGGCGTCGATCTCGAAGTGGCGGCGCAGCGCAGCGCGGGTGTCCGAGCGGCCGAAGCCGTCGGTGCCGAGCGCGGTGAAGGGGGCGTGAACAAAGCGCGCCACCTCGTCGGCGACGACCTTCATGAAGTCGCTCACCGCGACGATCGGCCCGGCGCTCTGGTCGAGCTCGCTCGTTACGAAGGCGACGCGCGGGCTCTCGAGCGGGTGGAGGCGGTTCCAGCGCTCGACCTCGAGGGCCTCCTCGCGCAGCGCCTTGTAGCTCGTCGCTGACCAGGCCTCGGCGGAGACGTTCCACTGCTCGGCGAGGAGGTCGCGGGCGCGCATCGCCTCGTGCCAGGCGCTCCCGGAGAACAGGATCGTCGCCCGGCGCGAGGAGAGCTCACCCGAGGCGACCGGCGCCGCCTCGGCGAAGCGGTAGAGGCCGCGGACGATGCCGCCCGTGATCCGCTCCTCCTCGCCCTCGGCCATCGCCGGCATCGGGTAGTTCTCGTTGTAGAGGGTGAGGTAGTAGATGGCGTCCTGGGCCTCGGGGCCGTACATCTCGTCGATGCCCTTGGCGACGATCGTCGCCACCTCGTAGGCGAAGGCGGGGTCGTAGGCCCTCACGTTCGGCACCGCCGAGGCGAGCAGCAGCGACTGGCCGTCCTCGTGCTGCAGCCCCTCGCCGTTCAGCGTCGTCCGCCCGGCCGTGCAGCCGAGGAGGAAGCCCCGCGCCCTCGCGTCGGCGGCCTGCCAGATCATGTCGCCGACCCGCTGGAAGCCGAACATCGAGTAGTAGAGGAAGAAGGGGAGCATCGGCCTTGACCAGGTCGAGTAGGCGGTCGCGGCGGCGAGGAAGCTCGCCATCCCGCCCGCCTCGGAGATGCCCTCCTCCAGGATCTGGCCCTTCTCGCTCTCCGCGTACTGGAGGAGCATCCCGGCGTCGACCGAGGTGTACAGCTGGCCGCCGGGGGCGTAGATCTTCACCTCGGAGAAGAGCGAGTCGAAGCCGAAGGTCCGCCCCTCGTCGGGGATGATCGGCACCACGTAGCGACCGAGGTTCGGGTCGCGCAGCAGGTTCCTGAGCAGCGCCGCGAAGGCCATCGTCGTCGAGACCTCGCGGCCGCGCGAGCCGGCGCGGAACTCCTCGAAGGTCTTCTGCTCGGGGGCGGGGAGGCCGGCGAGGCCCTCGCCGCGCACGATGCGCTGCGGGAGGACGCCGCCCCGCTCGCTGCGCCTCGCCATCATGTACTCCCAGGCGGCGGAGCCCTTCTCGGGGCGGTAGTACGGCGGGTCGTGCGCCTCGAGGGCGGTCTCGGGGATCTCCTCGTGGAGGAAGAGGCGGTCGCGCAGCAGCCGGAGCTGGTCGCCGGTCATCTCCTTGATCTGGTGGGTGGCGTTGCGCGCCTCGATCTGGGGGCCGAGGGTCCAGCCCTTGATCGTCTTCGCGAGGATCGCCGTCGGGGCGCCGGTGTGCTCGGTCGCCACCTTGTAGGCGGCGTAGAGCTTGCGGTAGTCATGCCCGCCGCGCGGCAGCGTCTCGAGCTCCTCGTCGGAGAGGTGCTCGACGAGGGCCCGGAGGCGCGGGTCGGGGCCGAAGAAGTGCTCGCGGATGTAGGAGCCCCCCTCGGTGGCGTACTTCTGGAAGTCGCCGTCGGGGGTGACGTTCATCTTGTTCACGAGCAGGCCGTCGACGTCGCGGGCGAGCAGCTCGTCCCAGCGCGAGCCCCAGATCACCTTGATCACGTTCCAGCCGTTGCCCCGGAACTCCGCCTCGAGCTCCTGGATGATCTTCCCGTTGCCGCGGACGGGGCCGTCGAGGCGCTGCAGGTTGCAGTTCACGACGTAGATGAGGTTGTCGAGCTTGTCCCGCCCGGCGAGGCTGAGGCCGGCGCGCGTCTCGGGCTCGTCGAACTCGCCGTCGCCGACGAAGGCCCAGACCCGCGAGCCGGCCGTGTCGACGATCTCGCGGTGCAGCAGGTAGCGGTTGAAGCGCGCCTGGTAGACGGCGGCGAGCGGCCCGAGGCCCATCGAGACCGTGGGGAACTCCCAGAAGTCGGGCATCAGGCGGGGGTGCGGGTAGCTCGAGAGGCCGTGGCCACCGGTCTCGAAGCGGAAGTTGTCGAGGTGCTCCTCGTCGAGGCGCCCCTCGACGAAGGCGCGGGCGTAGATGCCCGGCGAGGCGTGGCCCTGGAAGTAGACCTGGTCGCCGGCGCTCTCGTCCTTGCCGCTGAAGAAGTGGTTGAAGCCGACCTCATAGAGCGAGGCCGAGCTCGCGTAGGTGGAGAGGTGGCCGCCGATCCCGTGGTCGCGGATGTTCGCCCTCGTCACCATCACCGCCGCGTTCCAGCGGATGTAGGCGCGGATGCGCCGCTCCATGTACTCATCGCCGGGGAAGTAGGGCTCGTGGTCCGGCGGGATCGAGTTCACGTACGGCGTCGAGACGGTGGCGGGGAAGCCCACCTGGGTCTCTCGCGCCCGTTCGAGCAGCTTCATCAGCAGGAATCTCGCCCGGTTCTTGCCCCGCACGTCGATGACGGCGTCGAGCGACTCGAGCCACTCCTCGGTTTCGCCCGGGTCAATGTCGGGCAGCTGGTGGGAGAATCCGTCGAAGATCACGTTGTCAGTCTCGCGCTCGTTGTCGATCCCCTGGTAGTTAGCCGACGCAAGATGCTATCGGCGCGGCCCCGTCGGCCAGACTGGCCCGATGGCCCCCACGACTGTCTTCACCGACGGCGCCTGCCTCGGAAACCCGGGTCCGGGGGGCTGGGCCTGGGCGCGCTCGCCCGAGGCCTTCGCCTCCGGCGCCGCGGCGCACACGACGAACCAGCGGATGGAGCTCACCGCGGTGATCGAGGCCGTCGCCGCGCACCCTGGCGAGCTCGAGATCGTGAGCGACTCCACCTACGTCGTGAACTGCTTCCGCGACCGCTGGTGGGCTGGGTGGATCCGCCGCGGCTGGAGGAACTCGAAGCACGAGCCGGTCGCCAACCGCGACCTCTGGGAGCCGCTCGTCACCGAGATCATCGGGACGCGCGCCGGCGAGGTCACCTTCCGCTGGGTGAAGGGCCACGCCGGGGACGCGATGAACGAGGTCGTCGACGGTCTCGCGGTGGAGGCGGCCCGCACCGGGAGCGGTCGGCGCTCGGCGGACATCGTCGGCTCGGCGGGGTAGACGCTGTGCGGCACCGGGCCGAGCGATCCGTCGGTCGTTGTGACCGGCGCAGCGCCCCTCGGGCTCAGACGCGGCGGAAGGCGTAGGCGTCGGCGACGAAGGGGACCTCCCGCGTCGTCCCCGGCGGCACGATCGCCCCGACCTGGGTGAGGATCCGGCGGCGCGCCAGGTCGTCCATGCGCGCCACCGAGGTCGTCGAGAGCACGCGGGCGAGCGCCGTCTCGTGGTCGGTGTGCTGGGTGTGGACGAAGTGCCGCGCCTCGAGCGGGACGAAGCGCGCGGCACTCGCCATCAGCGCCTGCCACTCGCCGGTCCGCGAGGTGGGGATCCCCGCGGCGTGGTGCTCGTCCTGGATCGTCTCGATGAGCGACTGCAACGGGTCGGAGAGGTCGCGGTGGTTCCAGACGAGGAAGAGCACGCCCCCCGGGCGCAGCACGCGGGCGATCTCGGTGAGCGCCTCCTCTTCGGCGAACCAGTGGAAGCTCTGGGCGCAGGAGACGAGGTCGGCGCTCGCGTCGGGCGCGGGGATGGCGTGCGCGCCGCCGGCGAGGCACTCCACGTCGGGGAGGACGCGGGCGAATTCGGCGCGCATCTTGTCGAGCGGCTCGACGACGCGCGCCCCGCTGCGCAGCAGGCCGCGGGTGAACTTGCCGGTCCCTGCCCCGAGATCGACCGCCACCTTGCCCGGCCCGAGGCCGGCGAGCGCCGCCGCGAAGGCGAGCAGCTCGTCGGGGTACTCGGGGCGGCCGCGCTCGTAGGAGTCCGAGGTCAGCGCGAAGGGCTCGGCGAGGGGGTGGACGTCCACCACGCCAGTATCGTCCTGCGGCGGCGTGCCCACCGGACGCCGTGGGGCCACCCTCGGAGGCCCCGGCTAATTGTTGACTAGAATGATCAGAGTTTCATGACCTACCAGCTCACACACCTTGACGCGCTCGAATCCGAGGCGATCCACGTCATCAGGGAGGTCGTCGCGGAGTTCGAGCGGCCCGGCCTGCTCTTCTCCGGCGGCAAGGACTCGGCCGTGCTGCTGCACCTCGCGGCCAAGGCCTGCTGGCCACAGGTCGTCCCTTTCCCGGTCGTGCACATCGACACCGGCCACAACTTCGACGAGGTGCTCGAGTTCCGTGACCGCCGTGCCACCGAGCTCGGTGTCCGCCTGCTCGTCGCCTCCGTCCAGGAGGCGATCGACGCCGGCGAGGTCGTCGAGGACACCGCCCCCGGCGCCACCCGCAACCGCCTGCAGACGCACAGCCTCCTGAAGGCGATCGAGCAGCACCGCTTCGACGCGGTCTTCGGCGGAGGGCGGCGCGACGAGGAGAAGGCGCGCGCGAAGGAGCGCATCTACTCCTTTCGCGACGAGTTCGGTCAGTGGGACCCCCGCGGCCAGCGCCCCGAGCTGTGGAACCTCTACAACGGCCGCCACCGCCCCGGCCAGCACTTCCGGGTCTTCCCGCTCTCCAACTGGACCGAGCTCGACATCTGGCAGTACATCGAGCGGGAGGGTCTCGACCTCCCCTCGATCTACTACGCGCACAGCCGCGAGGTCTTCCGCCGCGACGGGATGCTGCTCGCGGTTGGCCCCTACACCAAGCCCGTGAACCCCGACGAGGCCCCCTTCCTCGCGACCGTGCGCTACCGCACCGTCGGCGACATGACCTGCACCGCGGCCGTCGAGTCGGCAGCTGCGACCCCCGCCGACGTGATCGCGGAGACCTCGGTGACGCGGATCTCCGAGCGCGGCGCGACCCGCGCCGACGACCGGTTCTCGGAGGCCGCGATGGAGGACCGCAAGAAGGAGGGCTACTTCTGATGCGCCCCCCCCTCCCCGCCCAGCACTGATGGAGCTTCTCCGCTTCGCCACCGCGGGCTCGGTCGACGACGGCAAGTCGACCCTCATCGGCCGACTGTTGTACGACTCCAAGCAGGTCTTCGAGGACCAGATGGAGGCGATCGAGCGGACGTCGATGGCGCGCGGCGACGAGTACGTCGACCTTGCGCTACTGACCGACGGCCTTCGCGCCGAGCGCGAGCAGGGCATCACGATCGACGTCGCCTACCGCTACTTCGCGACGCCGCGGCGCAAGTTCATCATCGCCGACACCCCCGGCCACACCCAGCACACCCGCAACATGGTCACCGGCTGCTCGACGGCGGACCTCGTGGTGGTCCTCGTCGACGCCCGCCTCGGGATCACCGAGCAGACCAAGCGCCACGCCTTCATCGCCTCGCTGCTTCGGATCCCGCACTTCGTGATCTGCATCAACAAGATGGACCTCGTCGACTACGACCAGCGGCGCTTTGATGAGGTGCGCGCCGAGTTCCAGGACTTCGCGGCGCGCCTCGCGATCCCGGACCTCACCTTCATCCCGATCTCCGCGCTCGTGGGTGACAACGTCGTCGACCGCAGCCTGGAGATGCCCTGGTACCAGGGGACCTCGCTCCTCCATCACCTGGAGGAGGTGCACATCGCCTCCGACCGCAACATGGTCGACCTCAGGTTCCCCGTGCAGCGGGTGGTGCGGCCGCGCTCCGCGGACCTCCATGACTACCGCGGCTACGCAGGCCAGGTGGCGGGCGGCGTCCTCGAGCTCGGCGACGAGATCCTCGTGCTCCCGTCGGGCTTCACCACCAAGGTGGAGGCGATCGAGACAGCCGACGGCCCCGTCAGCGAGGCCTTCCCGCCGATGTCGGTGATCGTGCACATCACCGACGAACTCGACATCAGCCGCGGCGACATGTTCTGCCACCCGCACAACCAGCCCGAGATCGGCCAGGACCTCTCGGCGATGATCTGCTGGATGGCCGAGGGGCCGCTCCGCGCGGGGGCCAAGCTCTCGCTGAAGCACACCACCCACTGGGCCAAGGCGCTCGTCACCGAGCTGCACTACCGCCTCGACGTGAACACGCTGCACCGCGTGCGCCCCGTCGAGGAGCTCGCGCTGAACGACATCGGTCGCATCGACATCCGCACCACGGCGCCGCTGTTCTACGACGAGTACGGCCGCAACCGCACGACGGGCAGCTTCATCCTGGTCGATGACGCCTCCAACACCACCGTCGCGGCGGGGATGATCCTCCGTCCGCGCCAGTAGCCCCCGGCGATGTCCGCCCCCGAAGCACCCGCCGGGAGCGGCGGCGGGCGGCCGCTCGACGGGCACCCGGTCGGCGCCACCGTCTGGCTCACCGGCTTCTCGGGCGCCGGCAAGTCGACGATCGGCGACGCCCTCGTCCGCCGACTGCACGTCGAGGGCTTCGACCACTTCCGCCTCGACGCCGACGACCTGCGCGACGGCCTCTGTGCGGACCTCGGCTTCTCCGCCGACGATCGCGCCGAGAACGTGCGCCGGGTCGGTGAGGTGGCGCTGCTCTTCGCCCAGCGCGGCCACCTCTCGGTGGTGACGATCATCAGCCCCTACTCCGCCGGGCGGGCGGCGGTGCGCGCCCGCCACGAGCTCGCCGGCACGCCCTTCGTCGAGGTGCACGTCGCGACGCCGCTCGAGGTCTGCGAGGCGCGCGACCCGAAGGGCCTCTACCGCCGCGCCCGCGAGGGGGAGCTGCCCGCCTTCACCGGCGTCTCTGCTCCCTACGAGCCACCGACGGCGCCCGACGTCGTGCTCGACGGCAGCGCCTGCGCCCCCGAGCAGTGCGCGGCAGCCCTCTACGACCACCTCGCGGCGCGGGGCCTGCTGCGCGCGATCGACAGTCCCGCGGGGTATCGATGAGCCGTCTCGCCCGCTTTCGCGTGCTCGCTAGGCTGCGGGGCACGCGAAGTACGAGGCGGCCCCCGGCGAGGGCGCAAGCACCCTGTTTCGCCTGAAGAATCGCAGCCCGCCCGGCCCGCCGGGCCCGACTCGGAGGTGGTCCCCACGCCGGACGATGCAGCGCTGAGCGACGAGTTCGACGTCGTCATCGTCGGGGGTGGACCAGGTGGTTACGCCGCAGCTCTCTACGGCGCCGCGGCCGGGCTGTCGATCGCGATGGTGGAGAAGGACAAGGTAGGCGGGACCTGCCTGCACCGCGGCTGCATCCCCGCGAAGGAGTTCCTCGAGACGGCGTCGGTGTACCGGACCGTCGCCGGTGCGAAGGAGTTCGGCATCCAGGCGGGCCAGCCGGCGGTCGACTTCTCGGTGAGCCTCGACCGCAAGGCAAAGGTCGTCGAGCAGCTCTACCGCGGCCTCACCGGGCTGTTGAAGGGGCGGAAGGTGACCGTCCTCGCCGGGACCGGCGAGCTCCTCCCCGACAAGGTGGTGCGCGTCACGGCCACCGACGGCTCGGTGCGCGAGCTGCGCGGCGCCTACGTCGTCCTCGCCGCCGGCTCGGTGCCGCGCTCGATCCCGGGCTTCGAGCCCGACGGCCGCCTCGTGCTCACCTCCGACGAGGTCCTCGACCTCTCTGTCCTCCCGCACTCGGTGGCGGTGATCGGCGGCGGGGCGATCGGCTGCGAGTTCGCCTCGATGATGGCCGACCTCGGCAGCCAGGTGACCCTCCTCGAGGTCGCGCCGAACATCCTCCCCGGCTGTGACCGCGATGCCGCCGACGTCGTGCTGAAGAGCTTCCAGCGGCGCGGGATCGTGGTGCGCACCGGCGTCGCCGTGCGCGGCCACGAGCCGCACGACACCGGCACCGCGGTCCTCTTCGGCGAGGGCGAGCGCGTCGACGTCGACGCCGTCGTCATCTCGGTCGGCCGCCGCCCCCTCTCCGAGGGACTGCTCGCGCCGGGCACCGGCGTCGAGCTCGACGAGCGGGGTTTCGTACGCGTCGACGAGTGGAACCACACCACCGCCGAGGACGTCTTCGCGGTCGGCGACCTCGTGCCCACCCCGCAGCTCGCGCACGTCGGCTTCGCCGAGGCGATCCTCGTCATCAAGCAGATCCTCGAGGAGCCCGCGGTCCCGATCGACTACCGCAACGTCCCGTGGTGCATCTACTGCCACCCCGAGGTCGCCTTCGTCGGCTACACCGAGGAGGCGGCGCGCGCCGCCGGCTACGAGGTCGTCGTCCAGAAGGACCCCTACGGGGGCAACGGCCGCGCCCGCATCCTCGGCGAGACCGACGGGCTCGTGAAGGTGATCGCCGAGCGGGGCCCCGACGGGCGCGCCGGGCGCATCCTCGGCGTGCACATGGTCGGGCCGTGGGTCACCGAGCAGCTCGGCCAGGCCTATCTCTCTGTCAACTGGGAAGCCACACCCGACGAGATCTCCCAGTTCGTTCAACCGCACCCGTCGTTGTCGGAGACCTTCGGCGAAACGGTGCTCGCTCTCACGGGAAGGGGACTCCACGTTGGCTGACATCACGATGCCGCAGCTTGGCGAGACGGTGACCGAGGGCACCATCATCCGGTGGCTGAAGAAGGTCGGTGACACCGTCGCGCAGGACGAGCCGATCTTCGAGGTCTCGACCGACAAGGTCGACTCCGAGGTCCCCTCGCCCGCCGCGGGCGTGCTCACCGAGATCCTCGTCGAGGAGGGCGCGACGGTCGACGTCGGCGCCCGCCTGGCGGTGATCGGCGACGCCGGCGCGGCTCCCGCCGTTCCCGCCGCTCCGGCTGCTGAGGCCGCCCCCGCCCCCGAGGCTCCTTCCGCGGCGCCTGCCCCGGAGGCGCCGCCGGCACCCGCCGCCGAGGCCCCGGCCCCGCCGCCTGCTCCCGCCGCCGCGCCGCCACCACCGCCACCCGCTCCCCCCGCCCCGCCGGCCGCGCCACCGGCTCCCGCCGCTCCTCCCGCGCCCGCCCCGGCCGCCGTCGCGGTGGCCGGGGCCCCGCCCGCGAGCGGCGCGGCGAACAACAGTCGCGGCGCCCTCCTCTCGCCGGTCGTGCGCAAGCTGATCAGCGAGAACGGCCTCGACGCCTCGACCATCCCGGGGACGGGCATGGGCGGTCGCATCACCCGCGACGACGTCCTCAACTACCTCGACTCGGCCTCCGCACCGGCGGCGGCCGCTCCGGTGGCTTCGACCGCGGTCACGACCGCCGCACCGACTCCCGCCGCCGCTCCGCCCGCGGCGGCGCCCGCCGTGCCGCTCAGCACGCCGGCCGCTCCGACCGGGGTGCGCGACGAGGTCGTGCCCTTCACGGCGATCCGCCGCGTCACGGCGGAGCACATGGTGCGCTCGAAGGCCACCTCCGCCCACACCCTGGTGGCGATGGAGGTCGACTTCGAGAGCATCGAACGGGTGCGCCACGCCCAGCGCGACCGCTTCCGCGCCGA
Organism: Acidimicrobiales bacterium; assembly: GCA_035533595.1. Lineage (NCBI taxonomy): Bacteria > Bacillati > Actinomycetota > Acidimicrobiia > Acidimicrobiales > Acidimicrobiales bacterium. The sequence goes on along the minus strand of DATLTN010000024.1, from coordinate 11,473 downwards.
GGAGGGCTTCGGCCTCACCTACCTGCCGTTCATCAGCCGGGCGGTGGTCGACGTGCTGCGGGACTACCCGCACCTGAACGCCTCGGTCGGCGACGACGCGCTCGTCATCCACAAGGACATCAACCTCGGCTACGCGGTCGACCTGAACCTCGAGGGGCTGATCGTCCCGGTGCTGCACCACGCCGACGGCCAGTCGCTGCGGGGGATCGCCCGCTCGGTGGCCGACCTCGCGGCGCGCGCCCGCTCGCGCAAGCTCTCCGCCGACGACATCACGGGAGGGACCTTTTCGATCACCAACCCCGGCCCCTTCGGGACGATGCTCACGATGCCGATCATCGCCCAGCCGCAGGTGGCGATCCTCTCGACCGACGGCGTGAAGCGCCGCCCGGTCGTCGTCACCGCCGGCGACGGGAGCGAGGCGATCGCGATCCACTCGGTCGGGCTGCTCGCGCTCTCCTTCGACCACCGCGCCGTCGACGGCGCCTACGCCTCGGCCTTCCTCCGGGACGTGACCAAGGTGCTGGAGACGCGCGACTGGTCGGCAGAGCTCTGACCGTGGTCGTGGCGGACCCGGTGCTGCGTGTCCGCTCGCTCGGGCGCGTCCGCTACCGGGACGGCCATGCCCTGCAGCGGGCGCTGTTCCACCACAGCCACGAGGAGTATCTGCTGCTCCTCGAGCACAACCACGTCTACACGCTCGGCGTGCGGGCCCGCCCCGAGCACGTCCTCGCCGACCCCGCCGAGCACGGCGCCGAGCTCGTGCGCGCGGACCGCGGCGGCGACGTCACCTACCACGGCCCCGGCCAGCTCGTCGGCTACCCGATCCTCAACGTCGCGCTGAAGGCCGACGCCATCCCCGCCTACGTGCACCGCGTTGAGGAGCTCGTGCTCGCGACGCTCCGCGAGCTCGGCCTCACCGACGTCGGCCGGATGGCCGAGTACCCGGGGGTGTGGGTCGAGCCCGACGGCCCCCGTCCCCGCAAGATCTGCGCCGTCGGCGTGCGGGTGAGCCGCGGCCGGACGATGCACGGCTTCGCGCTGAACGTCGAGCCCGACCTCGCGATGTTCGACCACATCGTCCCCTGCGGCATCGAGGAGTACCCGGTCACCTCGCTCGCCGCGGAGGGCGTCGCGAGCACCGTCGCCGCGGTCGCGGAGATCGTCGCCCGCCTCGCGCCCCGCCTCCTCGCCGAGGACGGGGGCCGCCCCTACGCCCTCGAGGCCCAGGTGGCGACGCCCCCCGAGGCGGCCGGCGGGGCGACGGGCGGGCGGGCGCTCGAGCGTCGACTCGACGCCGCTGGCGTCGACCGCAGCCAGGCGGTCGCGCTCTCGGCACGCAAGCCCGAGTGGCTGCGCGTCGAGGCGCGCATGGGCGAGGACTACCTCGGCCTCCGCCGCACGATGCGCCGCCTCGACCTCGTCACCGTCTGCGAGGAGGCGGGCTGCCCGAACATCTACGAGTGCTGGGCCGACGGCACCGCCACCTTCATGATCAACGGCGAGCGCTGCACGCGCGCCTGCGGCTTCTGCCTCGTCGACACGAGCCACCCCCTGCCGCTTGACCCGAGCGAGCCGCGACGCGTCGCCGAGGCGGCGGTCTCGATGCACCTCGGCCACGCCGTCGTCACCGCGGTCGCCCGCGACGACCTCCCCGACGGTGGCGCCGGGGCCTTCGCCGAGACGATCGCCGCGATCCGTGCCGAGTCGCCCGGCACCGCGGTCGAGGTGCTGATCCCTGACGTGAAGGGCGACGAGCGGGCGCTGCAGAGCATCTTCGACGCCCGCCCCGACGTCTTGAACCACAACCTCGAGACCGTCCTCCGCCTACAGCGGGCGGTCCGTCCCTCGGCCTCCTACGCGCGCAGCCTCGCCGTCCTCGGGCGCGCCAAGGCGGCGGGGCTGACGACCAAGTCGGGGATCATCCTCGGGATGGGCGAGGAGGAGCACGAGGTGCTCGCCGCCCTCGCGGACCTCGCCGCGGTGGGGGTCGACATCGTGACGATCGGCCAGTACCTGCGCCCCTCGGCGGCGCACCTGCCGGTGGCGCGCTTTTGGACGCCGGAGGAGTTCGCACGCCTCGCCGCGGCGGCGCGCGAGATGGGCTTCGCGCACGTCGAGGCCTCGCCGCTCACCCGCTCGAGCTACCACGCCCGCCAGGCCGCGGAGGCCGGCGCGGCGGCCCTCTCCGCCGCGGCGAGCGCATGAGCGAGCGGGCGGTGGCGGCACGCAGCGAGCGCCTGGCACGCGTCCGCGAGGAGATGGCCCGCCAGGGGGTGGGCGCCCTCCTCCTCTCCCTCGGTGCCGACCTCCCCTGGCTCTGCGGCTACGAGGCGATGCCCCTCGAGCGGCCGACGGTCCTCGTCGTCCCCGTCGAGTCCGAGGCGACCCTCGTCGTCCCCGAGATCGAGGCGCCGCGCGTCGTCCCCGACGCGGCGAACTTCGCCCTCCGCCCCTGGGCCGAGGGCGAGGACCCGATCGAGGTCATCGCCTCGCTCACCGGCCGTCACCGCGTGCTCGCGATCTCGGACCGGGCCTGGGCGTCGCTGCTCCTCTCGCTCGTCGACGCCCTCCCGAACGCCCTCTTCCGCAAGGCCTCGACGGTCACCGCGGCGCTGCGGGCGGTGAAGGACGAGGAGGAGATCGCCGCGCTGCGCGCCGCCTCGGCGGCCGCCGACCGCGTCGCCGAGGCGCTCCTCGCCGGCGAGATCCCGCTCATCGGCGCGACCGAGGCGCAGGTCTCGCGCGAGCTCTCGGCCCGCCTCCTCGCCGAGGGCCACGAGAAGGTGAACTTCGCGATCGTCGGCAGCGGCCCCAACTCGGCGAGCCCGCACCACGAGCCGGGGGCGCGCCGCATCGCCGCCGGCGACGCGGTCGTCTGCGACTTCGGGGGGACGCTGCGCCTCGGTGAGGGCCCCGGCTACTGCTCGGACACCACCCGCACCGTCGTCGCCGGCGAGCCGCCGCCCGGCTTCGCCGAGCTCTACGCCGTCCTCGAGCGCGCCCAGAGCGAGGCTGTCGCGGCCGTCGCCGCCGGCAGACGCTGCGAGGAGATCGACGCCGCGGCGCGCACGGTGATCGAGGAGGCCGGCTTCGGCGAGGCCTTCCTGCACCGTACCGGCCACGGCATCGGCATCGAGGAGCACGAGGACCCCTACATCGTCTCGGGGAACGCGACGACGCTCCGCCCGGGCCACGCCTTCTCGGTCGAGCCCGGCATCTACCTCGCCGGCCGCATGGGGGCGCGCATCGAGGACATCGTCGTCGTCACCGAGGCCGCCCCGGAGGTGCTCAACCACGCGCCGCACGGCCTCGTCGTGGTCGGCTAGCGCCGTGGACCTCGGCCTCGACGGGCGAGTCGCGCTCGTCACCGCCTCCTCGAAGGGCCTCGGGCGGGGCGCCGCCGAGGCGCTCGCCGCCGAGGGGGCGTCGGTGGTGATCTGCGCGCGTGGCGGCGAGGCTCTCGAGGCGACGCGTGCCGGGATCGAGGCCGCGGGCGGGGCGGTGCTGGCGATCGAGGCCGACGTCACCGAGCAGGGCGCGCCCGACGCGCTCGTCGCCGCGACCCTCGAGCGCTTCGGGCGGATCGACATCGTGGTCGGCAACTCCGGCGGGCCACCGCCGCGGCGCGCCCTCGAGGTCACCGACGAGGAGCTGCGCGCCGCCCTCGAAGCCAACCTCCTCACCCACGTGCGCCTGACGCGCGCTGCCCTCCCGCACCTGCGCGCCCAGGGCTGGGGGCGGCTCTGCTTCATCGCCTCGTACTCGATCGTGCAGCCGCTGCCGCACCTCGCGCTCTCGAACGCGGCGCGCACCGGGCTGTGGGCGTGGGCCAAGACCGCCGCCAAGGACCTCGTCGGGAGCGGGGTGACGCTCAACCTCGCCTGCCCCGGCCCGCACGGCACCGACCGGATGAAAGAGGTCGGCGGGGCGCCCCCCGCGGGCGGCTTCGGCGACCCGGGGGACTTCGGGAGGGTCGTCGCCTTTCTGTGCTCGACCGCTGCGGCCTTCGTGAACGGCGCCGCGGTGCTCGTCGACGGGGGCGAGACGCTCGCCCTTTAGGCCGAGCCGCACCAGCCGGCGACCGGTAGCCTCGGGCGGTGACCTTCGTCCGTCGCGGCATCGACGCCCCCGAGCACCCGGTGCTCATCGTCGTGCTCGAGGGCTGGGTGGACGCCGGCTTCGCCGCCGCGACCGCGGCGAGCGTGCTCCTCGAGCAGAACGCCACCCGCACCTACGCCGCCTTCGCCGGCGACGACCTCATCGACTACCGGGCGCGGCGCCCGCAGCTGCGGATCCGAGACGGCGTGCGCCGGCGGATCTACTGGCCCGAGCCGCGCCTGCGGGTCGGCACCGACCCGCTCGGCCTCGGCATCGCGCTCCTCGTCGGCCCCGAGCCCGACTACCGCTGGCGCCCCTTCGCCGCGGAGGTCACCGAGCTCGCCCTCGAGATCGGGACCCGCCTCGTCGTCGGCCTCGGCGGCTTCCCCGCGCCCACCCCGCACACCCGCAAGATCGGCATCACGACCACCGCCTCTGACGCCGCCCTCGCCCGCCAGGTCGGCTTCGTCCCCGGCCGCCTCGGCGTCCCCGCGGGGATCGCCGATGTCCTCGGCGCGGCCTGCACGGAGGCGGGGATCCCCTCTGTCGGTCTCTGGGCGCGCGTCCCGCACTACAGCGCGAGCTCGCTCTTCCCCGCCGCGGCGGTCGCCCTCCTCGAGGCGCTCGCCCAGCTGACGGGGATCCAGGTCGACATGAGCGAGCTGCGCCACAACGCGGAGGAGCACCTCCGCCAGGTCGACGAGCTCGTTGCGAAGAACGAGGAGACCGCCGCGCTCGCCCGCGAGCTCGAGCGGCAGTTCGACGCCGGGGTGGGGACCCCGGTCGTCGCCGAGGCCAACCTCCCCTCGGCCGATGAGCTCGCTGCCGAGCTCGAGCGCTACCTCCGGGGTGAGCTCTCCTAGATGCCGCCCCCACCGGCGCCGCTCGGCGCCGCGATCTTCGACATGGACGGCCTGCTCGTCGACTCCGAGCCGTACTGGCGGCGCGTCGAGGCGGAGGTCTTCTCCGCGCTCGGCGCCGACATCCGCCCCTACCTCGGTCACGGCTACACGATGGGGATGCGCGTCGACGAGGCCGTCGCCTTTCTCGCCGCCTTCGCCGGCCTCGGCGAGGTCGACCTCGTCGCGGTGGAGGCCGACGTGGTCGCCGGTGTCGTGCAGGCGATCGGCCACGAGGCCGAGCTCCTCCCCGGCGTCGAGGTCGCGCTCGGCCTCTTCGAGGAGGCGGGGCTGCCCCGCGCCCTTGCCTCGGGCTCGACGCCGCCGGTGATCGACGCCGTCCTCGACCGCTTCGACCTGCGGCGGCGCTTCGACGGCGTCTTCACCGCCGCCGACGACGCCTACGGCAAGCCGCACCCGGCGATCTTCCTGCGCGCCGCCGCCGCGCTCGGGGTGCCCGCCGAGGGCTGCGTCGTCCTTGAGGACTCGCTCAACGGCTGCATCGCCGCCAAGGCGGCGCGCATGCGGGTGATCGCGGTGCCGCACCCCGACGACGCGGCCGACCCCCGCTACTCGATCGCCGACCTCAACCTCACCTCGCTCGAGGAGCTCGCCCTCCCTGCGGTGCGCGCCCGCCTCGGCCTCGAAGAGGTGCTGCAGCGGCGCTGAGGGCTCGGCGCTCGGCGCGCCCCTCAGAGGACGACGTTCACCAGGCGGGGCGGGCGGGCGACGACGCGCTGCGGCACCGCACCCGCGAGCTGCTCGGCGACGCGCGGCGAGCCGAGCGCGAGGCGGGTCGCCTCCTCCTCGGTGATCGCGACGTCGACCTGCAGCCGGTCGCGGAGCTTGCCGTTCACCTGCACGACCATCGTCACCGTCTCCTCGGCGAGCGCGCCCTCGTCGAAGCTCGGCCAGGGCTGCTCGTGCAGGTGGGTGGCGTGGCGGTGCTGGTAGGCCTCGGCGGCGAGGTGCGGCGTCATCGGGGCGAGGAGCTGCAGGAGGGTGTCGATCGCCTCGTCGACCTCGTCGGCGGCGACCCCGCCCTGGCGGGCGCGCGAGATCTCGTTGGTGAGGCTCATCACCTCGGCGACCGCGGTGTTGAAGGCGTAGCGGTCGAGGTCCTGGGTCACCTGGCGGACGGCCTTGTGGCGCGCCCGGCGGAGCGCCACCGAGAGCTCCGCCGCGTCGGCCGCGGGCGCCCCCTCCTCCACCTCTCCGGTGGCGAGGCGCCAGACGCGGCGCAGGTAGCGGCCGCAGCCCTCGATGATCTCCTCGCTCTGCGCGGACCAGTCGATGTCCTCGACCGGGGGGCCGGCGAAGAGGTGGAAGAGGCGCAACGCGTCGGCGCCGACCCGCTCGAAGTACTCGTTGGGCGAGACGACGTTGCCCCGCGACTTTGACATCGCCCGCCCCTCGAGGCGGATCATCCCCTGGCAGAAGAGCTGCGCGAAGGGCTCGCGGAGCTCGCCAGGGGAGAGGCCGATCTCGCCGAGGGCGCGGGTGAAGAAGCGCGCGTAGAGGAGGTGGAGGATGGCGTGGGTGATGCCGCCGATGTACTGGTCGACCGGCATCCAGCGCGTCGCCGCGGCGGGGTCGACGGGGCGGTCGGCCTCCGCCGGACTCGTGAAGCGGAGGAAGTACCAGGAGGAGTCGACGAAGGTGTCCATCGTGTCGGTCTCGCGCCGCGCCGCGCCGCCGCAGCGGGGACAGGTCGTCTCCAGGAACTCGGGGTGGCGCTTCAGGGGTGACTCGCCGGTCGGGAGGAACTCGACGTCGTCGGGGAGGAGCACCGGGAGGGCGTCGTCGGGGAGGCCGACGATGCCGTCGCGCTCGCAGTAGACGACCGGGATCGGGCAGCCCCAGTAGCGCTGGCGGCTGATCAGCCAGTCGCGCAGCCGGTACTGGACGGTACCGGCACCGATCCCCTTCTGCTCGAGCCATTCGATCGCGGCGCCCTTCGCGGCGGCCACCTCGAGGCCGTCCATGAAGCCGCTATTCACCTTCACGCCGTTGCCGGAGTAGGCACCCCCTTCGAAGCCCTCGGGGGGCTGCACGGTGCGCACCACCGGGAGGCCGTGCAGCGACGCGAAGTCGAAGTCGCGCTGGTCCTCGGCGGGGACGCCGATCACCGCCCCGGTGCCGTAGCTCGCGAGGACGTAGTCGGCGACGTAGACGGGGACCTGCTCGCCGTTGAAGGGGTTGACGCAGAAGCTGCCGGTGAAGGCGCCGCGCTTGTCGAGGCTTCCCTCAGAGGAGAGGCGCTCGATGTCGGTCTCCTGGCTCGCCATGAGGACGAGCTCGCCGACCGCGCCGTGCTGCTCGGGGGTGGTGAGCGTGGCGACGAGGGGGTGCTCGGGGGCGAGGACCACCGAGGTGATGCCGAAGCCGGTGTCGGGGCGGGTGGTGAAGACCTCGATCTCGGTGCCGGGGGCGCCGACGACCTCGAGGCGGAGGCGCGCCCCCTCGGAGCGGCCGATCCAGTTGCGCTGCATCGTCTTCACGCGCTCGGGCCAGTCGAGGCCGTCCAGCGCGTCGAGGAGCTCGTCGGCGTAGTCGGTGATCTTGAGGAACCACTGCGCGAGCTGGCGGCGCTCGACGACGTCGCCTGAGCGCTCGCAGGTCCCGTCGGCGAGGACCTGCTCGTTGGCGAGCACCGTCTGACAGCCAGGGCACCAGTTCACCGGGGCCTCGGCGCGGTAGGCGAGGCCGGCCTCGAGCAGGCGGGTGAAGATCATCTGGTTGAAGCGCATGTACTGCGGGTCGTGGCTGCGGACCTCGCGCCGCCAGTCGTAGACGGCGCCGAGGCGCAGCACGCTCGCCTTCAGCTCCGCGATGCGCGCCTCGGTGTAGGCGCGCGGGTGGCTGCCGCCGCGGATCGCGGCGTTCTCGGCGGGGAGGCCGAAGGAGTCGAAACCGAAGGGGGAGAGGACGCCGTAGCCCTGCATCGTGCGCATCCGGACGAGGACGTCGCCGAAGGTGTAGTTGCGGATGTGGCCCTGGTGCGCCGGCCCGCTCGGGTAGGGGTACATGCAGAGCACGTAGTAGGGCGGGCGGGGGTCGTCGTTGTCGATCTCGTAGGTCCCGAGCTCGGCCCACCGCTCCTGCCAACGCGGCTCGGCTTCCCTGAAGTCGTACTCAGCCATAACCCAGATTACCGAGGGTGCCGCGCGCCCCGGAAAAGGCGCTCCACCTCGTCTTCGCCGCCGCCGGCCGAGCACGAAGCCACCGTCTTTGCGTCTCGGATCGGCTGGTAATCTCTCAGGCACCCCGGGGGCGTAGCTCAGCTGGTAGAGCGCCTGACTGGCAGTCAGGAGGTTCGGGGGTTCGAGTCCCCTCGCCTCCACGGGAAAGTGCTGGTCATTGGCCTAGCCGGCCAGCTCTGATTCCCTATCGGAAGGCTATGTTTCCGCGATCACGGGCGACCGCCAACGATGATGACGAAGCGATCACCGCGCCCGGTCGTTCACGTGGGGTGCCGACGATGAACAAGTCGGGGCCAATTTTGTGTGACGCCCGTTGTCCAGTGGCCCGAACGTCAGGGATCTAATGGCCTGGCTTCCTTACATTTTGCACGAAGCGTCGACCGGCGTCGGGGACGTATCGGGTCGTGGCGGGAAGCCCGTTCTGTTCGACGCTCAGAGTGAATTTCGAGAGTACCCGGAGGCTCGCCTCCTCAAGGCACCCGATGCCTTGGGCCATGAGGGTTTCGAGTCCGACGTCATTGGCATCGTCTGACGTCGCGCCGTGCGCGAACGCTCCCGCGAGTAGGAACAGCTGGCTCTCGCTGCCCGCGTCCCGAACCGCTGCAAGGGTCCGCCGCGTGAGGAGGTGGCGCCGTGCCAGGTCGGTGCAGCGATCAACGAGCTCGTCGATCGAGAGCTCCGGGTGATCGCTGATGCGGTCAACAGAGCGAGCGAAGCGATCTCGGTAAACGTCGAAGGCCAGCCGAACTGCAGGGGATGCCACCGCAAAGATCGGCGCCATCTCGGGGCTGAAGTGGAGACCAAGTAGGGCGGAAGCACCGTTGGGCCACGATGTCGGGCGAGTCGCCGGCGACCTCTCGCTCAGTCATCTGCCACCTCTTGGTCGATGCATCCGCGCTCGGCGTTGCCATCATCGCCAAGCGAGGCTCCCGTCGATGGGGAGCATGCCGCCTTGGTCTAATCGTGGTCTATAAATCTGCGATCAGCCGCGAGCAGCCGCGATCACTGACGATGAGTAAGCCCAGTTCAGATGATGATTCGCGCTTACCCCTGACCACGCGAAAGCACCGGGTGCTTCTTTAGCAGTGAGTTGAGGGCCAGAGTCGCGTAGTGCGCCGCCATCCTCGCGAACGTTTCCGTGCGCCAATGTTCGCGCAGCGCCCGAAGCACCGGACATGGACGGCGAGGCAGCGGTCGATCGCCCGCTGCCAATCGCTGGCCCGGAGCTTGGCGTACTCCGAATCGCGCTTCATGCGGTCGAGATGACCGCCGAGGATGGGGGCCTGAAATTCGGCCTCACCTCGGTCAGCTCGCTCTCGAACCCCAACGATGCTCGCGTCCATACGCTCTCTGACTGAGTCGATGAACCGTGACCGATCTTCCAGGCCGTAGGTGCCACAGATCAATCGGAGGCGTCGGCCTGCATCGGTCGGCGCAGCCAATTGCCGCGCGTGCTCCGGGACGAGGAGCGGAGTGAAGGACCACGCGAACAGCGCGAGGTCCCAGTCCGGGCTCCCCGGTCCCGCCATGTCCCAGTCGATGATTCCGACGGTCGATGATTCCGACGACTCTGGTCTCTCGGTAGACGACGTTGTAGTGACATGCTCACTGTGGACTTCCGGGCAGCGTGCGACGAACGCAGAGCTGGGGTCGCGTGAGTTTGGGTAGCTCACGGAAGATCTCCTATAGGCCTTCTACAAATCCGCGCGCAGAGGTGACCCGAAGAAGTAAACTTTAAGGCGCCCTCCGAAGTTAGGGAATATTGGTCTTTGTCGACTTACATTCTCCCAACTGAGGGAGGGCTTTTACGCGGCAATTGCCAGTGCCTCCGGGCTATCTAGACGAAAGATCCGGGCTAGTTGTCGATGGAGTGAGCTACCTCGGCGGCTTGGCGATCTCGTCATCAGGCTTGTGCCGCAGGAACATCCAGAGATAGAGAAATCCGTTGAGAAACTGCAGGCCTGCCGAGAGGAGAAAGGGCGCGAGCAGTCCAGAGGATTCAATCAGCCATCCGGCGAAGGGCGACATCGAAGCCTGTGTGATCTCAGACGGCAGGTTCGAGATCGCGACGACCGCCCCGCGCTCGCTTGGGTCCGCCATTGCCACGACATAGGACTGGCGAAGGGCAATCCCGACCCGTTGACCGACGACATAGATGATGTAGAAGAGTCCTGCCAGCAAGAAGTGGTGTGCATACACCATTGCAAAAAAGAGAACGGACTGTCCGATGCGCAGCCAAAAGACCGTCCACACACTCCCGTAGCGTCGGGCGATTACTCCCGCACCGAGCGAGGAGATTCCGGCGACCACGTTCGCTATCGCAAAGAGCCGACCGATCTCGCCTGGACCAACGCCGTAGAGCTTGAAGAACCAGTACGAGATGAATGGGGCGTAGACGCCGATGGCAAGGCCAGCTACCCCGTTCGAGACGATGAAGCGCCGAAGGATGGCAGCAGAACGCACCGGGAGGATATGTCGCTGCGCCGGTACTGTGTCGCGAGACTCTTCGGCGATTCTGGTCACCGCGAGCGAGGCCACCAGCGCGAGCCCAGTAGAGACAAGGAAGAACGGCCGTACGACGCCGAGTACAGATGACGCGTGGAGGTGCCGCGAGGACATGCCGCCGACGATCGCACTGCCGATGACGCTTCCGGCCGACGAGGCGAAAGTGAGTCGAGCGAACAGATGGTTCCGCCTGCTTGGCTCTGACATCCCCATGACGTATGCCGCTTCGGCCGGTTGGTAGAAGCTGACGGATCCCGCCCCGGCGCCATAACCTCGCCCGAAAGAACTCAAGGGGATGACGACAAAGAGCACTACGGGATTCGTCGTGATGGCCAGCACGATGCCCGCGACGGCGACGAGTAGAGGAATGCCAATGAGAAAGGGCTTTCTGCCGATGCGGTCAGAGACAATACCGACCACCGTTGAAAGGATTGCGGCTGCACTGGTAACGGCAAGAAAAAGCATGCCGAGCTTGAGTGTGCTGAAGCCGATAACTGTGAGGTAGATCGGGATGATGACCGCCCCGAGTGCCTGACAGGCGCTGAGGGCGCATCGTGCGATAAAGATGCCAAGCATATTGTGGTCGAGTGGCCGCGGAAGCATCACGGAGTCCACCACACGACGAGCCTGACCGGAAAATTAACTGCACGTAACTGCAAGAACTTGGGCGCGCGGGACCAGGGGTGCGGGGCGGAGCCCCGCTCGGGGCGTCAGCCCCGACTGTGTCGGGTCGGGGCAGTGCCCTCTTGATCAGCCGCTTCAGGCGGC
>DATLTN010000023.1 GCA_035533595.1 Acidimicrobiales bacterium | reverse complement strand
GGCACTACAGAGGCTTCGGTGTCTGACCGGGACCGACGAGGCAATTGTGCGCTTCAGATCGGACCGGAGCAACGGCCCGTCGCGGCGCACAATCTTCGCTCGGCACGGCGAGCCCCAAAGAGGCTCTGCGTTGCTGACCTGCGCCGTTTAGTGGGCCGCCTGGGTCTCGAACCCAGCACCTTGGGATTAAAAGTCCCCTGCTCTACCCGATGAGCTAGCGGCCCCGGTGCGGGCACTCGGCGGGCAGAGATTGCGCTGACCATCGGCCACCCTCTGCCAAGCACAGCCGCGTCCGTGTCGACATTTGAGCACGCTGGGGAACTCGCGGTGCGCGAGGCGGCGCGGCGCCCGTCGTCACGGGCTGACGGGCTGGCCCTCGCCCCGCTCGACGGCGCCAGCGCCGACGGGCCCCCGTCGCCCTGCGGCGGGCAATGCGAGTGGCGACGCGGCGAGGACGATCCACGCCAGCTCGATGCCGAGGAAGATCCGTTCGACGAGACCACCGGGCGCATGGTGGCGGCCCAAGGTCTTGCCGAGCACGAGGAGGCTCACGACCCCGAGGCTCGACAGGGTGAGGAGCACCCCCGAGAGCGACTGGTAACGGGGCTCGGAGCGGAGTGCGGTCGAGAGCAGCACGGTGCCGATCGCGACCGCGACGAACGCGACGAAGGCGAGCACGACGTGGATCCTCCCGCTGCCGTGCAGGGGCTGTCCCTCGGGGTCGTCGGCGAACAAGGCGAGCAGCCCCGAGCACAGCGCCCACAGCGTGAGCAGGAAGAGGCCGCGCTTCAGTGCGATGGCACCGAACGCGAGCCGGAGGGCTCCGACCAAGGCGAGGGTCAGCGCGCAACGGAGGAGGAAGTTCAGGTCCATCACCCAGAAGAAGGGCCCCCGTCCGTAGTCGCTCTCGGCGTTGTACAGCAGGCTGTCGTGGGGCCGCAGGAAGGCGAGCAGGACGTCGACCGCGACGTAGAGCGCGACCGCCGCCACGCAGCAGCGCGCGAGCGCCGAGGCACGGCTCGAGGCGAGCAACGGCGTTTCCTGCCGGTCGGTCATCGAGGATCCCTCTGTCCCTGTGGACTTGAGTTGCTCCCCCCAAGGTTACGCAACTAGGTTGCCTAACTGTACCATCCGCCCCTGATGCCGTCACCAGCCCGCTCCACCTACCGCTTCGGCGACGTGCTCGCGCGCGCCCGGCAGAGTTGGGTGAACGAGATGGCGCTGCGCCTCGCGGGGCGCGGCTACCCCGACTACCGGCGCAGCGACGCGGCGGTGATGCGCCTCCTCCACCAACGGCCGCTCGCCATCGGGGAGCTCGGTACGGCGCTCGGGGTGACCCGCCAGGCGGCGCGCAAGGTCGTCTCGGCGCTCGAGGCCCGCGGCCTCGCGACCACCGAGCGCGACCCCGACGACGGCCGCCAGTCCAACGTCACCTTGACAAGCCGCGGCCGGCGCTATGCGACGGCGGTGGTCGAGGTGATCGACGAGCTGAACGACGAGGTCGCGGGGCGGTTGACCCCGGAGCAGCTCGCTGCGGCCGACGCGGCACTACGCGCCGCGATCTTCGACGCCGACCTGCGCTCCCTCGCCGACCGCTTCACCCCGCCGCCCGAGGCGTGAGTCGATCGGCCCGCTCGCCCGCTCGTCTGGGATCATCGAGTGTCGACGCGCGAGGGCGACCGCCGCTCGGTGGCGCGTCCCAGAGAGCGAGGATCTGTGGCGGAGGGCGCGCAGTACCCGGACCTGCACGGCAAGGTCGCCGTGGTCACCGGGGGATCGAAGGGCATCGGCGCCGCGACGTGCCGTCAGCTCGCGGCCAACGGTGCCGCGGTAGCGGTCGTGGCCCGCGACGAGGGGTCGATCAACGTGCTCGTCGACGAGCTGAACAAGGGCGGCACCGCGGCCGGGTACTCTGCCGACGTCACCGACGGTGCCGCCCTCGAGCGGTTGGCCGAGCAGGTCGAGAGCGACCTCGGTGCGGTCGACCTGCTGATGGCCTTCGCGGGAGGCTTCTCCGCCCCGACGCCCTTTCTCGAGCTCAGCGAGGACGACTTCCGTGCGGTGCTCGACTGGAACCTCACCTCGACCTTCCTCACCTTGAAGACCTTCCTCCCGGCGATGGTGGAGCGCCGCCGGGGCGCCGTCGTCACGATGTCCTCGTGCACCGGCCGCCTCCTCGACCGTACAATCACCGCCTCGTACGCGGCCGCGAAGGCCGGCATCGGGATGCTCACCCAGCACGTCGCGAAGGAGATGGCCCCGCACGGGGTGCGCGTCAACTGCATCGCTCCGGGGACGACCCTCACCGAGCGCCTCGAGGCGACGATGAGTCCCGAGCGACGGGTCTCGGTCGAGTCGATCACCCCCCTCGGAAGACTTGGCGCGCCAGAGGACTCCGCTGCGGCCGCGCTCTACCTCGCCTCGGAGAGCGCCTCGTGGATCACCGGCGTCACCCTCGACGTCACCGGCGGCAGGGTGATGCTGTGAGGGGTGCTAGGGCGCGGCCCGGTCGCGCTTCGTAGGCTCGGGGCCGTGCCGCTTTACTGCCGGCGAGAGGGGGACCCCCGTGGATGTTCGCGAGTACCTACGTGAGGAGCTGTTCGAGGAGGGCGCTCACGGCTACATGACCGAGGCGGAGCTCGAGCGCCGCCTCGCGCTCTTCGAGGGGCGCGCCGCGAGCGCCGCCGGCGGCGTGCGCGCCCAGGCCCGTACGGGTGAGGAGGGGACGACGGTCCCCGAGAGCGACCCGGCGATCACGATCGAGCGGCGGATCGTCGAGGCCGAGCCAGACGACGTCGAGGCCTACATCGCCCGCCCGACCGGCGCCTCCAAGGCTCCCGGGATCCTGGTGATCCACGAGAACCGCGGCCTCACCCCGCACATCCGCGACGTCGCCCGCCGCCTCGCGAAGCTCGGCTTCGTCGCTCTGGCGCCCGATCTCCTGACGCCGAAGGGCGGTGCCGACTCCTTCGACGACCCCGCGGCGGCGATCGCCGCGCTCGGCGAGCTCGACCGCGGCGCGATGGTCGACGAGCTGCTCGCCTGCCTCGAGGAGCTGAGCGCCCTCCCCGAGGTCGACCCCTCCCGCGTCGGCGTGACGGGCTTCTGCTTCGGCGGCGGGATGGCCTGGCGGGTGGCGACCAAGGCACCGCAGCTGCGGGCCGCGGTGCCCTTCTACGGGTCGATCCCGCCGCTCGAGGACGTCCCCGGCATCGGCGCCGCGGTGCTCGCCATCTACGGGGGCCTCGACGAGCGGATCAACGCCGGCATCGCCGACATCGAGGGGGCGATGGCCGCCAACGGCAAGTCCTTCGAGAAGGAGATCTACGAGGGCGCCGAGCACGCCTTCCACAACGACACCAACCCCGATCGCTACCACCCCGAGGCGGCCGCGGCCGCCTGGGCGCGGACGGCGGCGTTCTTCGCCGAGCACCTGGCCTGACGGCGCTCAGAGACCGGCGGCGGCTCCGCCCTCGACGGCTCCCCCGGCTTCGCCGAGCGACTCGGGCGGCAGCGCCGCGACCTCGTCGGCGGCGCTTCGAGCGCGTGAACGGCCACCGGTTCCGAGGAACGAGCCGAGGAGGATGAGCGGGAAGCCGAGGGCGATCCCGAGGGAGAAACGCTCGTGGAGGAGCGCGATCCCGAGCACGACGGCGACCGCGGGGTTGACGTAGGTGATCACCGTCGCCCGTGAGGGACCGACCTCGGCGATGAGCGAGAAGAAGATCACGAACGCGAGCGCCGTGCAGACGACGATCAGCACTGCCAACGCGCCGAGCTCCTCGGCGTGCAGGTGCGCGGGGAGGTGGGTGAGGCCGACCGGCGCGTAGACGATCGCCGTGAGCAGCAGCGAGGCGGTGACCACCCCGCTCGCCGGGACCTCCTTCAGGTAACGGGAGACGACGTAGGGGCCGACGGCATAGCCGACCGCGACCACGCCGATCTCGCCGAAGGCGATGAGGTTCGACCCGTGGACGTCGGCGCCGACGAGGATCCCGACTCCGGCCAGGCCGACGGCGAGGCCGAGCAGCCTCCCCGCGCCGAGCGGCCCCTCGTGGTTGGTGAGGCGCGACAGGAGCACCGCGACGAGCGGCACCGAGGCGATCAGCAGGCCGGCGAGCGAGCTCGAGATGCGCTGCTCGGAGCGGAAGAGCAGCAGCCAAGGGATGCCGAGCTCGGCGAAGGTGTAGACGAGGACCGCCCGCCAGTGGGCCAACAGGGCGCGCAGCGTCTCGCGCCGCAACAGCAGCGGAAGGAGGATCAAGCCGCCCGGGGCCGTCCGCAGGAAGACGAGCGTCGGCGGGGCGACCTCGCGCACGGCGACGCGGATGAGCAGGTAGGGAATGCCCCAGATCACGCCCATCGTGGCGAACAGGAGCCAGCCGCGTCGGGACATCGCCCGACGCTAACAATGACGGCTCGCGGCGCTCGCCTTCGCCGCCGGGCCCGGCGGCGACTCGCCGGGCTCAGTGGGCGGTCGCCGGCTCCTCGAGGTCGCTGCCCGGGAAGATGACCTTCTCGTAGAGGGCGAACTTCGTGACCCACAGCACGATGCTGATCGCCAGGTAGCCGAGGCCGATGAAGGGGAGGTGGAGCGAGCCGATGGGCGCGTGGCGGGCGACCGCGTCGGTCGCCACGCTCGTCACGAGGATCGCCGCCAGCGAGGTGCTCCAGTAGAGGAAGACCTGTCGGCCGACGCGGGCGCGGTCCGCCTCACGCCAGATCCAGTAGCGGCTGAGGAGATAGGAGGGCAGCGTCCCCGCGAGGTTGGCAGCGACAGCCGCGAGGGCGGCGTTCACCCTCACCTCGACGAGCACGAGCAGCGTGGCCTCGCTGATCGCCAGGCAGACGAGTGAGGTCGCGCCGTAGCGGAGGAGGCGGGCGAGGTTGGCCTGCACCTTGGCGACGAGGCTCGCGAGGGCGCTCTCGAGCTCGAGCGCGGCACCGCCTCCAGGGCTGAGCAGCTCGGCCGTCACGATCTCGGTCGGCATGCTCACCACGTCGTCGTCAAACACGATGGGAGCCTGCCCCGAAATTCTGTGGAGAGCCTGATGTAAATGCGATGAGTGTGTGAGGTCTGCGAGGTAAATGCCGAATTCTCGGTCCTCCACAGGGCTTTCTGCGGCGTGCCGGCCCTGGGCTAGCGGGGATCTTCCGCGTCGAAGTCGAAGACGCCGATGCTGGAGCGCTGCTCGCGCGCCGCGGCGAGCTCGCGCACCGGCGCCTCGCGCCGCTCGCGGGCATCGGTGCGATGGCTTGTGACGAGCTGTGAGCGTTCCTCGCTCTGGTCCTCGGCGAAGTCGAGGCGGTGCACCGGCATCGTCCGCTGGAGGTCGTCACCGAGCAGTCGCACGGCGGGGCTGATCCGCGGCTCGTCGGAGACCACGGTGCCCTCGCGCGGCGCCCTCGGCGCCGGCGCGAGCACCTCTGACGCGTCGTCGCGACTGAGCGCCTCGAGCACCGCCTCGGCGCTCGCCCGACCTTCCTCTGGCGCGGCCCGCCGGGGAGCGGCCGCCGCGTCGACCTCGCTCACGGTGGCCTCGATGAGGGTCTTGATCCGGTTCAGCTCGCCGATCGCGAGCGTCCGCTGCTCCTGTAGGTAGGTCATCTGGGAGACGGTGCGAGAGCGCTCCTGCTCGATCCGCTCGAGGTAGGCGCGGCGCCGACGTCCGATCTCCTCCTCGGCGGCCTCCGCCTTGCGACGCGCCGCGGCGACGATCTCCTCGGCCTCGGAGCTGGCGCGTCCCTTCAGCTCGTTCGTCTCCTGCTCGACGGTCTGACGGATCGCGTACGCGCCGTCCCACGCCTCCTGGAGGATGCGCTGCACCCGCTCACCGAGGGTGTCGAGCGGCTGCGGCTGCTGGGTGCGCTCCTCGCTCTCGAGGACGGCCACCCGCCGGTGGAGCTCACGGAGCTGTCCGACGGCCGCCGCGAGGCGCCGCTCGGCCTCCGAGGCGCGCGTCAGCGCCTCGTCGAGGCGCCGCCGCTGGTCGGCGACGTAGCGGTCGACCTGATCGGGGTCGTAGCCACGGCGGTACGCGCCGAAGATCGGCGTCGCTTCGTGGAGTTCGTCCGGCGCACTGTTCTCGTCCATCGCCTCCCCTTACCGGCGCCGCGGCGCCTGTGTGCGTCGTGCCCGTCCCTCGCGCTTGGCGGTGCGGGCGGGACACCCGAGACGCGGCTGATGGTAATGAGCAGGGAGTGAAAAACCGTGGATACCCTCCGCTCGCGCGCCCTTCGCGTCGCGTGCCGGAGGGCGCCCCGGCGGTGCGCCGGTACGATGCACCATCTCGGTGGGTGGCCGAAGCCTGCCCGTGGCGACCGAGCGAGGAGCCCCGTGACCGACAGCAACATCGCCCTCATCGATCCCGCGGTCATCGAGCGCACCCTCGGCGAGGCGCTCCGCCACGGCGGCGAGTTCGCCGAGGTCTTCGCGGAAGAGCGTCAGTCGACTGGCATCTCGCTCGACGACGGACGCATCGAGGAACTCTCCTCGGGGAGGGACCGGGGAGCCGGGATCCGCGTCGTCGTCGGAGAGACGACCGGCTTCGCGCATACCGGCGACCTCTCCGAGCGGGGCCTGCTCGCCGCGGCCGAGGCTGCCGCCGCGGTGGCGCGCCGCGGTGGCGGGGGTGTGCGCGAGGTGCCGATCGAGGGTCGGCACGTGCCCTCGCCGAACACCGTCTCGATCTATCCGGAGACGGTCGCAAAGGCCGACAAGGTGGAGATCCTGCGCCGCGCCGACGAGGCGGCGCGCGCCGCCGGCTCTTCGATCGTCCAGGTCTCGGCGGGCTACGGGGACGGCCGCCGGCGCTTCGTGGTGGCCAACTCCGAGGGCCTGCTGTCGAGCGACGACCAGGTGCGCACCCGGCTGTTCGTGATGTGCGTCGCCTCCGGGGACGCGGGGCTGCAGACGGGCTACGAGAGCGAGGCGCACACGGTCGGCTTCGAGTTCTTCGACCGCGTCTCGGTCGAGTCGACCGCCGAGAAGGCGGCGCAGCGTGCGCTCGGAAAGCTGAACGCCCGACCCGCTCCCTCTGGGGTCGTGCCCGTCGTGATCAAGAGCGGCACGGGCGGCATCTTGTTCCACGAGGCGTGCGGGCACGGCCTCGAGGCCGACCACATCCTGAAGGACGCCTCGGCCTACGCCGGGAGGCGCGGCGACCTCGTGGCGAGCCCGCTCGTCACCCTCGTCGACGACGGCACCGTCCCCGACGAGTGGGGGAGCGCGGCGATCGACGACGAGGGCCGCCCCTCCCAGCGCAACGTCCTCATCGAGAACGGTGTCCTCACCGACTACATGTGGGACTACCTGCGGGCGCGCAAGGAGGGTCGCGCCTCCTCCGGCAACGGACGTCGCCAGAGCTACCAGCACCTGCCGATGGTGCGGATGACGAACACCTATCTGCTCGCCGGCACCGAGGATCCCGAGGAGATCGTCGCCCAGACCCCGAGCGGCGTCTACGTCGCGCAGCTCGGCGGCGGGCAGGTGAACACCGCGACAGGCGACTTCGTGTTCGGGATGACGGAGGCCTATCTCATCGAGGGAGGGCGCATCACCGAGCCGCTGCGTGACGCGAACCTCATCGGCAACGGCCCGGACGTCCTCGCGAAGATCGACGCCGTCGGCGACGACTTCGGGATGTGCCCGGGGACCTGCGGCAAGGACGGTCAGTCGGTCCCTGTCGGCTGCGGACAGCCGACGCTGCGGGTCACCGGCGTGACGATCGGGGGCACCGCCGATGCCTGAGCTGCTCGCGCTCGCCGAGCGCATCGCCGCCGAGGCCAAGGGCGGCGAGCAGATCGAGGCCTTCGTCGCCTGGAGCCGGGAGACCGACGTCCGCGTTTACGAGCGGGACATCGAGTCGCTGTCGAGCGCCGAGTCGGCGGGCGTGGGGATACGGGTCGTGCAGGGCGGCCGCCAGGGCTTCTCCTACGTCGGGGACCTCGATGAGGGGCGCGCCCGTGAGGCCCTCGCGGAGGCACGGGACAACGCCTCGTTCGCCACCCCCGACGAGAACGTCGGCCTCGCCGAGCCGGACGGCGTCGCCCCGCCCGTCCTCGAGCTGTGGCGCGGTGCGCTCGTCGACCACCCGACGGCGGACAAGATCGCCGCCGCGCTCGAGCTCGAGCGCCTCGTCCTCGCCGAGGACCCGCGGGTCCGCAAGGTCGTGAGCACGGACTGGGGGGACGGCCTCGCCGAGACGGCGATCGCCACCTCGACCGGGCTCTCGGCGACCAGTCGGGACACCGGCTGCTACCTCGCGGTGGAGGCGGTGGCCGGCGAGGGCGACGACACCCAGACGGGCTCGAGCTACACCGTCGGACGCGACCAGCACGAGCTCGACGCCGCCGCGGCGGCGACCGACGCGGTGCGCCGCGCCGTGCGCCTCCTCGGCGCCCGCAAGCCGCAGAGCGCCCGCCTCGCCGTCGTGCTCGATCGCCGCGTCACGGCGACCCTGCTCGCGGTGCTCGCCTCGACCCTGTCCGGTGAGGAGGTGGCCAAGGGGCGCTCGCTGTTCGCCAACCGTCTCGGCGAGGAGGTGGCGATCCCCGCGGTCACCCTCGTCGACGACCCGACCGACCCCGACGCCTACGGGGCCTCGATGGTCGACGCCGAGGGGCTGGCCTGCCGGCGCACCCCCCTCATCGAAGGGGGCCGCCTGAGCGCCTTCCTCTATGACTCCTACTCGGCGCGCCTCGCCGGGGCGCGATCGACGGGCTCCGCGGTGCGCGCCGGCTTCAAATCGACGCCGGGTGTCGGCGCCCGCGCGCTCAGCCTCGTCCCGGGGGAACGGGATTTCGGAGCGATCCTCGCGACGGTGGGAAGCGGCCTGTTCGTGCAGAGCGTGAGCGGTGTGCACTCGGGTGTGAACCGGGTGAGCGGGGACTTCTCCGTCGGCGCCGAGGGGCTCCTCATCCGCGACGGGGCACTGGCAGAGCCGGTGCGGGAGATCACCATCGCCTCGACGATCCAGCGCATGCTGCAGCACATCTTGGAGATCGGGAGCGACGTGGAGCGCCTCCCCGGATCCGCGATGGGCGTCACGCTCGCGGTCGACGACCTCGCGATGAGCGGGGAATAGCCGCCCCTTACGGGGTGCCGGTCGTCCCGGTCGGGGCGGGGCTCGACGAGCTCGCCGGCGCCGCCGCTGCCGGGGAGGGGCTGTCGGTCTTGGTCTCGGTTCCTGAACCGGAGGTGCCCGACGCCGCAGCGGGGCTCTCCTTGGAGGCGCCGTCGCCCGAGGGCTCGCTGGCGGGCGAGCTCGCGCGGTTGCCCTTCGAGCGGTTGTCGGTCTTGTAGAAGCCGCTGCCCTTGAAGACGATGCCGACGGCGCCGAAGACCTTGCGGAGAGACCCACCGCAGTTCGGGCAGGTGGTGAGGGCGTCGTCCTTGAAGCTCTGGACCACTTCGAGGTGCTCGCCGCAGTCCCGGCAGCTGTATTCGTAAGTCGGCAAAGGGGGCTCCCGTTGGCACTCGGGCTTGGCGAGTGCCAACTATATCGCCCGCCCGCCGATCGCCTTCCGGGGCGGCGGCCGCCCCGCCGCATAGACTGGCGATGGTGTCAGAGCGCAACCTCATCCACCTCGACCCACTCGGCGGCACGCGCGTCACCGACGGCGCCCCGAGCGAGGTCACCCACCGCCGGGCACGCGCCCGTTGCAAGGTGACGATGCTCCCCGAGACCACGGCGACCGTGGCGAGCAACGCGATGTCCAAGGGCGACGTCCTCGGCGCGGCCCGCATCGCCGGGATCCAGGCGGCGAAGCGGACCTCGGACCTCATCCCCCTCTGCCACCCGCTCCTCGTCGGCAGCGTCTACGTGAACTTCACGATCGGCGACGACTTCGTCGAGGTCGAGACCCAGGTCGAGACCTTCGACCGCACTGGGGTCGAGATGGAGGCGCTCACCTCCTGCGCCGTCGCCGCCCTCACCGTCTACGACATGTGCAAGTCCGTCGACCGCACGATGACGATCGGCGAGCTGCGCCTGCTCGAGAAGACGGGCGGACGCTCCGGAGCCTGGCGCCGCGCTGACGACCTCGCCGTCGACAGCCTGATCTGAGGCCGTCGCGCCGCGCACCGCGCGCGCTGCATCTTGCTGATTTCCTCAGGGAAATCCACCGGTTCTCCGCAGGGGGATCCACCCCCCGCGAGCACTGAGCCACTACCGTCGAGACGATCGTCCTCTCCCGTCGGGCGCGAAAGGGGATCTTGACGACGTGATCGTTCTCGTCCTCGTGGTGATCTGGATCGTGGCACTCGCTCCCTTCGTGCTCCGCAAACTCTCCGAGCACCAACTCGCGACTTCGGTCACGCAGTTCCGCCGCCTCACGGGGATGTTCGGCCGTGCTCGCGCCGGCGTGGAGCGCGCCGTGGCCCCGCTGCAGCAGCAGGCGCTCAGCGCCGAGGAGGAGCGCCGGCTCCACCGCCAGCGGGCGCGCCTTCGGGCGCAGCGGCGGCGCCGCGTCTTCACCTGGCTCCTCGGCTTCGGCGGTTTCGCTCTCGTCTTCGGCGCGATCCCCGCGCTGCGCACCCTGTGGGACCTCGCGATCGTCGACGTGCTGCTGATCGCCGCCTACATCGGGTCACTCGCCTACTTCACGCACCTCGAGATGGCCGAGCGGGAGCGCCAGGCGATGCGCAACGTCTACCCGATCGCCCCGCTCCCCGACGAGGTGGCGCAGCTGGCTCCGCAGCGCGTCTACGCCACCGCCGGGGGACATGCGATGCCGGCTCCGATCGCGCTGCGCCCGGCCTTCCGGATCGTCGAGGCGCCGAACTAGCCGTTACTCGAGCAGGGCCAGGAACTCCGCCTCGCTCATCGGGCCGCGCTCCCCGCCCGACCAGGCGATCTCGTTGGAGAGGCGCTGCAGGAGGGCGTTCACCGGAGCGCCTCGACCCGTCTCGCGCGCGAGGCGCACGATCTCACCGTTCAGGTAGTCCGACTCGACGCTCCCGGTGCCGCGTTGCACGCTCTGCCAGGTGGAGGCGCCCTGACGCTCCTTGCCGGCGATCGGGCGGCTGTTCGTCGTCTCGGCGCGGCGGGCCTCCATCTCCTCACGCGGGAGGACGTCGACCCCCGCCCCCTCGAGGACCTCGACCCCCTCGGCACGCCCGAGCGTGGCGACCTCTCCGCCGCGTGCCCCGAGCCCGACGACGACCTGCGCTGCGTTGGAGAGGTTGTCGAGGAGCTTGGCGTACTTCCAGCGCAGGATGTCGGGAAGCGCCCGCGAGGCCCACTGCGCCGCCGAGAGCGCTTCAGCGAGCTCGCCGGCGAATTCGTCGCTCCCGGCCGGGTAGCGGCCGACCTCGCAGAGGCCGAGGGAGGGCCCGGAGGTCACGCTCACGAGGCCGGGCGAGAGGAAGGTCGCTGGGCTGATGACCATTGCTCCGTAGACGTGCGCGAAGCGGCGGAGGGCGGTGCGCTCGTTCTCCACTCCGTTCTGCATGCAGACGACGCGCACTGCGTCGGGGGCGACGCCGGCGAGCTCGCGAACCGCGGCCTCGGTGTCCTGGCTCTTCATCGCGAGCAGCACGACATCGCCCGGGGCGAAGCGGAGCTCGGCGGGATGCTCGACCACCGGAAGGGGGAGCGTCGTCCTCCCGTCGGGCGTCTCGAGAGTGAGGCCGCCCGCGCGGATCGCCTCCAGCTGGGTGCCACGGGCGATGAGGTTCACCTCGTGGCCGGCGATCGCAAGGGGGACGCCGAGCGCCCCGCCGATCGCGCCCGCGCCGTAGATGACAAATCGCACCGCAGCCTCCCTCGTAGAGCGAGTCATCATCGCATCGCCCGGCGTCGGCGAACGTGCGGCCGTGACGGGTGAGCCGGTGGCAGGGGTCGAGTAACCTGATGAGGCCGGATCGGCAGCCCATTGCAGGTGGGGCGCCCTCTGGGGGTGTAGCTCAGCTGGTAGAGCGCCACGTTCGCAACGTGGAAGTCGGCGGTTCGAGTCCGCTCACCTCCACTGCAAAGTCCCAGGTCAGAAGGCAGTTTTTCCGAGAGTGCCGATGGTCACGAGTGATGGGCATGACCTTATTTGACCTTATGTCCGGAATTGCGGTGCTGGGCATGGCTACCTCAGCGACCGCGCCACTGAGCCGGGGATCACTTCTCAGTTAGTCGTTGGTGTCTCGCGATCCGAAACCGGTCAACGCATGTGGGCGAAACAACCATGATTTGCACTGTGTTCGGGCCGACTCACCCAAGCTACGGACACGATCTGGTCGCCGCTGCGAAAGGGTTGGCGGCCGAGCGCTCCGCCCGGGCATTCACTCGGCACGTCGTGAATGAGCTGATACTGAACTTCGGAACGTGGCACTCATCACCCGCATCGAGCGATGATGGCGTGGCCGTAGCCGGGTCTGAGATCACGGACGAGTTGTTGCCGTGCCATGCAGTTTGTCATCCGACCGCCACCTCTCCCAGGCGCGATACTGAAGCGAGCACGGGAGCCCACCGCGGGCTGAGAGGGCGCAATCGCGCCGACCGTTGAACCTGATCCGGATCATGCCGGCGGAGGAAGCCAAATGACGAACACGAGCCGTTCGAAGACGTATGTCGCTGGCCCCAGCGACGACATCCGGGTGCCATTCACGGAGGTCCAGCTGGCTTCCGCAGACGGTACTCCCGCACCCGCCTGCCTTCACCTCTACGACACGAGCGGTCCCGGCAGCGATCCCAACGTCGGCCTACCGGCACTTCGCGAGCCGTGGATCGTCGAACGCAACGACGTCGTCGAGTACGAAGGTCGGCGCGCCGATCGCCGTGACGAT
>DATLTN010000022.1 GCA_035533595.1 Acidimicrobiales bacterium | reverse complement strand
GTCGTGCAGCAGCCGGCCCCACGCGCGGCGATACGAGCGACGGGGCAGCAGGATCGAGACCTCGGTCTCCCCGTCGGCCGCCTCGGCGGCGAGCTCGAGTGCCGCTCGGCCAAGGCGCCGGTCCGGGCACTCGATGACGTCGAGCGGGAGCCGGGCGAGGCCGAACTGGCGCCACCGGCCGATGAGGAGGTCGGTGGGCCGCTCGTCGATGTTGAAGTGCACCGCCCGCAGGTCGTCGGGAGCGAGCGTGCGCGCGTACTGGATCGCCCGCGCGGTGGCGAGGTCTATGCGGTCGACGAGCACGATGACCGCATGGCGGCGCAGCACCGGGGTCTCGAGCGCGGCGGTCGCAGCGCCCTCGGCGAGCACTGCGGCCTCGGTCCGGTACTGGCGGTTGGTCCGCATCAGGCCGTAGACGAGGAGGGGCATCACGACGACGACAACCCAGGCGCCGTGGGTGAACTCAGTGACGGCGAAGACCGCGACCACGATCGCGCAGACCACCGCCGCGGTCACCACGGCAGCCGCCCCCGGCCGCCAGCCGTCCTCGCGGTGGGCGAAGTGGTGCTTGGCCATGCCCGCACCGGCCATCGTGAAGCCGGTGAACACGCCGATCGCGTACATCGGGATGAGCGAGGCGACCTGCGCCTGGGTCGCGAGCAAAAGGGCGATCGAGGCGAAGGTGAGGAGGAGGATGCCGTTCGAGAAGACGAGGCGGTGGCCGCGGACCGTGAGCTGGCGTGGCAGGAAGGAGTCCTCGGCGACGAAGGAGACGAGGAAGGGGAAGCCCGTGTAGCTCGTGTTCGCGGCGAGCACGAGGATCACCGCCGTCGCCGTCTGCAGGCTGATGTAGAGGACGCGCCCGACGCCGCCGCCGTAGACGAGCTTGCCGATCTCGGAGACCACCGTCGGCGTCCCCGAGACGAAGGGGACGGCGTGCGTCAGCGAGGCGAGCACCGAGACGCCGAGGAACATCGTGCCGAGGATGCAGGACATGAGGACGAGGGTCGTCCTCGCGTTCTTGGACTGCGGCGCCCGGAAGATGCTCACCCCGTTGGAGATCGCCTCGGTCCCGGTCATCGCGGAGCCGCCGTTCGCGAAGGCGCGCAGCACGAAGAAGACCGAGACCCCGAGGAAGAGCCCGCCACCCTTGGTGCCGAGGTGGAGCTGGTCGTGCGAGATCGGCGTGTGCGGGAGGGTCCCCGTCGCCGCCTTGATCAGCCCCCAGATGATGAGCGCCGCCATGTTGGCGATGAAGAAGTACGTCGGGAGCGCGAAGACCCTGCCCGCCTCGCGGATCCCCCGCAGGTTCGCGAAGGCGATCAGCACCACGAAGGCGATGGACAACGGGACGGCGAGGTTCTTCAGCTCGGGGGCGACCGAGATGATCGCGTCGACGCCGGCGGCGACCGAGACCGCGACCGTGATCGTGTAGCTCACGAGCAGCGCCGCGCCGGCCACCTGGGCGATGTTCGGCCCGAAGTTGTCGCGGCTCACGACGTAGGAGCCCCCCGCCTTGGGGTAGGAGGCGACGACGTCGCGGTAGCAGATGGTGACGACGGCGAGCACCGCCAGCAGTGCGAGGGTGAGCGGGGTGACGAGGCCGAAGGCGGCCAGCCCGCCGACGGGGATCAGCACCCGCAGCATCTCCTCTGTGCCGTAGGCGCAGGAGGACATCACGTCCGAGGAGAGGACCGCGAGCGCGGTGGGCTTGCCGAGGCGCTCGGAGGAGAGGCGGTCCGAGACGATCGGCGGCCCGAGGAGCGTCCGCTTCAGGCGGTAGCTGAGCGCCTCGGGGAGCGAGCTCGCGAGGGCGAGGGCGGCCGGCCGGGGGGCGGTCGCCCAACGCGAGCGTGCCGCGGTCGGCTGCCCGGTGCCGCTCCCCTCCGGGGGGGCCAGGGTCTCACCGGCCATCGACAGACCTCATCGGGAGGCGGTGGGCGTCACGACGGGCGCACCCACGGAGCGCTCCTCGGTGCTGCGCGGTCCTCGATGCCGGTCGCCATCGTCCCCACCTCCCCGCCGCATCGTACGGAGCGCCTGGCCGACCCGCACGGCCGGGCGCGCCGGATGGGCGTCGTGGAGCGCGCGGCGGTCGTCCGCTGCCGGTGGATTCCCTTGCCACCCAGCAACTTCTCTCACATCGGACGCGAGAACGGTCGTTAGGCACGAGTCGAATCGCCGAACGCCGCGGATGGACCCACCCATGTCGGAAAGTCGAGCCCAGCACACCACGCCGTCGAGCGGGCGTCGTCCGGCACGCCACCCCGCCGTCGAGCGACCGCCCTCCTGGAGCCCCCTCGCCACCCGCCACGGCGCGCACCACCCGGGCCACCGGCCGGCGGCAGCACCGCATCCACGCGCCCAGTTCCCCCGGGCGCGTGGATGCCTCCTCCTCCTGCTCCTCCTCCTCGGCGTGCTCGCCGGCCTCGCGCTCTCGCCGCTGTTCTCGCGCGCCGGCTCGGCATCCTCGCTCGTGCGCCTGGGGGGGGTGCTCGCGCCGCCCCCCGGCTCGGTGCTCCTCGGCCCGGTGCCGCCGCGCCGCGCGATCACCCTCGACGTCGTGCTCGTGCCGCGCGACCCGGCGGGGCTCGCGGCGCTCGCCTCCTCGGTGAGCGACCCGTCGAGCCCGCGCTTTCGCCACTTCCTCGCGCCCGCGGCGGTGGCGGCGCGCTTCGCGCCGTCGCGCGCGGTCGTCTCGGCGGTGCGCTCCGGCCTCGCGGCGCGCGGGCTTTCGGGTGGGGTGCTCTCCGACGGCGGCCTCGTCGTCTCCTACGCGACGACGGCCGGGGTGCTGGAGTCGGCCTTCTCGCTGGGCTTGTCGGACTACCGCGTGCCGGGACGCCCCTCCCCCTCCTACGGCGCCTCCGCGGGGCCGCTCCTCGGGCGCGCGATCGCCCCCGCGGTGGCCTTCGTCGCGGGGCTGAGCGACTTCGACGCCGCGCTCGCCGAGGGCGCGCCCGAAAGCCGCGCCGTGCCGGGGCGCGCCGTCACCTCGTCGGGCTCCTCGGGCGGCCCCGTCCCCTGCGCGGCGGCGGTCGCGACGGGGGGGATGACCGCCGACACCTTGGCGTCTGCCTATGACCTCTCCCCCCTCTACGGGGCGGGCGACTTCGGCCAGGGGGTGCGCGTCGCGCTCTTCGAGCTCGAGCCCTTCCGCGCGGACGACGTCGCGCGCTACGCCTCCTGCTACGGCCTCGCGCCGCGGCTCGCGGTGCAGCGCGTCGACGGCGGCGCGGGGGTGGGGGCGGGCTCGGGGGAGGCGGCGAGCGACGTCGAGTCCCTCCTCTCGGTGGCGCCCCGCGCCCGCCTCTCGGTCTACGAGGGGCCGTGGTCTGAGTCCGGGGTGATCGACACCTACTCGGCGATCGTCCTCGGCTCGCGGGCCGCGGTCTTGTCGACGAGCTGGGGGATCTGCGAGGGGGAGCTCTCGCCGGGGCTCTCTGCTGCTGAGGACAGCATCTTCGAGGAGGCCGCGGCGGGGGGGATGAGCGTCGTCGCCGCCTCGGGGGACCACGGCTCGGAGGACTGCGCGACCGGCTGGGGCTCTCCCGCGGACGCCCTCTCGGTGGCGGACCCCGCGGCCCAGCCCTTCGTCACCGGCGTGGGGGGCACGACCCTCTCGCCCGGGCCCCGCGGCCAGCTCCGCGAGCGCGTCTGGAACGTGCCCGGGAGCTTCGGCGGCTCGGGGGGCGGGGGGGCCTCGGCTGACTTCCCCGAGCCCTCCTTCCAGCGCGGGGTCGCGCCGGGGGCCCCCGGGCGGCTCGTGCCGGACGTCTCGGCCTTCTCCTCCTCCTCGACCGGCGACGCCGTCGTCCAGGACGGCGTCTGGTCCACCTACGGCGGGACCTCGATCGCCGCGCCCACCTGGGCCGGGCTCTTGGCCCTCGCGGACGCGGAGAAGGGCTGCGCGGCGCCGGTCGGCTTCGCCGACCCCCTCCTCTACCGCCTCGCGGGGCGCGCCCCCGCCGCGCACTTCCACGACATCACGAGCGGCGACAACGACTACCTCGGCGACCACCCCGGCGCCTACGGGGCGACCGTCGGCTACGACCGGGCCTCGGGGCTCGGCTCGCCGG